>CANCOG010000041.1 GCA_947379685.1 Flavipsychrobacter stenotrophus
CATAGTCCGGCTGCTGCGGCGACAGCGCAATAGACTTGCCTTTCGATTTCTTACCACAAAGGGCACGAAATTGAATAAAGTTGAGACTAGTTAAGGGCATAAAGTACAGTTGAAGCAAAAACGTCGCAGTTCAAATTTTTTAAAAAGAGCATCATGAAACTCAGGTTAATTATACTATTTCTACTAACAATAGCTGCTGCAGGGGCAGACGCACAATTTTCCTTTGCTGGCAAAATAGAATACGAACGGAAAAAGAATGTTCACGCCTTGTTCAAGGATGAAGAGTGGTTTGACCGGTACAAATCGAGCCAGCAAAAGTTTATTACCAACTACTTTGACCTGGTTTTTGATACGGGCAGAAGCTGTTATAAACCGGGCCGGGAGGTAGATAATCCAACGAACTGGATGTCATCGGCACCGGCAAATGATAATATTGTGTACACGGACTTTGCCACGAAAAAAGTAGATGCCCAGAAAAATGTCTACGAAGAAAAATTTCATGTACAGGACAGCATGCGCAAACTGGAGTGGAAAGAAAAGGATGAGATCCGCACTATCCTCGGCCACCAATGCCGTAAAGCTGTGAGTATTATTTGTGATACGGTTTATGTGGTGGCGTTCTATGCCGAAGACATTCCGGTGAGCAGTGGCCCCGAAATGTTTGGGGGGCTGCCGGGTATGATACTTGAACTGGCCGTACCCCGCCTGCACACTACCTGGACTGCCACGAAAATAGAACAGATAGTACCCGCTGAAACTGATTACAAAATACCCGACAAGGGCAAGAAAACCAACCAGAAAGACCTGTTGCAAACCCTCATCACCAGTTTCAGCGACTGGGGAAGCTCTGGTAAGCGTAATGTGTTGTGGGCGGCTTTGTGATTTTCTGTGGTAAATTGTTGCATTAAAGCTTAACACAAAGGGCACGAAGGTATTCACAAGGAGCACCAGGCCCAGTAACACGAACAAATTAGGTGCACAAAGTACGGCTCTACTTCCGGCGGCATAGGTTTGTGCATTGTGAAATAAAATTACACGGTCATTGCAAGGTACGAAGCAATCTTACAAAACATTGACAATGAAGCATCTAAGATTGCTTCGTACCTCGCAATGACCAACTGCTCTGATGTACAAAACTATTCCGTTCATTATGTAACTCAATTGCGCAAACTACTGCATTCACAGTCCTGCACAATTTTTATTCCGGAAAACCGTTATTATACTGTTGATATTTTTTAAGTGTTTAGAGTCCGGATACTACATGGTGTGTCCGGATTTTTTTTTGATAAAGGGGCAATGGCTTTTACTTAAGGTTTCGCGCAAAGACGCAGAGGCGCAGTCCCAGGTTTATTCAATCATCTTTCGGTTAATTTGAAGCAAAGCCGCAAAGAAAATCCTGTTAATTGAATGATATTGGGGATAGGGGTGCTAACCTAGGGCTCACTTTAGAATGTCTTTTTTTTTAAATCCAATATGTCAAAGAACTAGTTGGGCTACTCTGCACTCATCATTTATTAGTGTTAACCTGACTTCGACAGGCCAGGGGGCGGTAACTGCCCTGGCCGCTTACATTGCATTCTACTTTAACCTGTATCCGACAAGCCGGAGGGCGGTTAGTTGCTCCGGCTCTTAATGTCGCACTCTACTTTAACTGTTTCGGTAGCCTTGTTTTTCTGGCTTCCAATTCAGATGTACCCGTTCATACATCCACTCTACCACGGCATTTTTACGTAAATAATGGCATTATTGTATTCTTTTGACATAAAAAATGTCTATTTCAGTGCAAATATATGGCAAAAGAGGTGCTGTTTCCAAATATTTTGGATAAAATTTTGAAAATTTGTTTTTTAAATATCTAATGCGATGACGTTTAAGAAGGCGTGAGTGCGTTCTTATCAATCGGGTCGGACTGAAGTGATTGGTTAAACTCCAGCCCCAAGGGTCTGAATCCTTGCGCCTCCGGGAATCATCCAAATGCACAGACAAGTAGGGGAAATTATATTGGGTTCTGGTTGATTGATATTTTTTATGTAATTTTATATGTAGATATGTTCCGGCATCTGCTATCACTTGTACTCGTTTTCTCTCTTCCTCAGGCTATGGCCCAGGAGGTTGAGAAGAAATTGATATGTAGTATGCCAGCAACTCCTACAGATAATCTGGCCCGGTACAAAGTAAGCTTTGATGCCATCGGTAATTATTGCTATTTCAGCCGCATCGGGGAGGGAACAGGACCGGTAGTAACAAGCACCAGTACGTATGGTCCGTTTAGAAAATATGACGATCATGGCGGCCCCATTATTTTTTATGACGAAAAAGACAAAGGGCAATATATATTAGGTAAGCATAGCGCCGCAATGTATGGCCCCATAGATGGCGATATCGATATAACCAGCTATCCGTTTCAGGTGGAGGAAGATTACTTCAACTTTATTGTTTCGCAGGGAGATAGTTTCGGTTATTACATCAATGGTCGCATAATTGCTACAACCCAAAGTTACCCTTGCACGTATAACTGGTGTGCCTGCAGCCGGAATGGACATACGCTGTATACCATCAGAAGAAAAGAGTTAAACTATCTATACCTTGATAACAAACTCATAGACAGCACTCTCGATGACTATGGCTGGCTGGAAGTTGATGACAACGATAGCTATCGCTATGCGCTGGGCAAGCGTGTGCCTAATGAGCATGGCTGGGTGAACCTGGCAAGGTTTGCACCCTTCCCGCGCTACCGGCAAAAAATATTTGCCCCCCTGGCCTCACCCGGCAGAGAATATGTTGGTCTGAACTACGACTCCGTGTACATTTATGAGAACGGAGAAACTGGTTCGTGCCTGACAGTGGTAAACAGGCGAAAATGGTTGCAGGCAAAGCGTCTGGTGGTTAAAGCCCCTTGCAAAGGAAGAAACAATTTAAGTTATGTTCCTATTGGCTGGGGCGCTACGGTAACTGACACATCCGCACAGATATATGTAAACAATAAGGCGGTGAAGTTGCCCTACAAGGAAATATTTTTCCCCTGTATAGACTCGCTGGGCAATTATGCATTGTTTGGCCAGCGGGGTTACTATATGTACAGGAACATTAACGGCGTTGAACAACCGCAACCACTGTCGAAGCATGGTGTTAGGGCCAAACCCATTTCAATTGATGCGCAGGGGAACACTATCTGCTATTACCAGACTGACGATTCCATATTTGTGTATGAAAATGACCGCTTATTTGGCAAGTGCCCGTTATCGCAATTCGAGCTGGTGCGTCAGGATGAAATAGTACCCTCCTACCGCATGAACACCGATATGCGTGACCACACGCCATCAGAGCTCTCAGGCTTCTGCTTCGATAGCTCGTGTTATATTGTCTATCGGAATACGATCTCCCCGCGTATGTGCAGTTTTAAGCGCTACCATGGCGGTGAAGAGCGCATTAAAGGTGATATAATATACGGCATGATTACCGAAACCGGCTACTGTGTGCTGCAAAAGACGGGTGACCGAAAGTATAGCCTCATTGTGAATAGCCGGCTTATACCATTTCCAGCCGATGCAGACTTTGACACGCAAATGTGGTTTACGCTCAGCCAAAATTTTTCTTTTACCAGTCACAAGTTTATTTTTTATTCCAAGGAAGGAACTGGCATTTACCAATATAAAATGAAACTATGACACTGCGCCCATTCTTACTGTTATTACTGGTATTGAGCAGTGCTAATGCCCGCGGCCAGAAATCACCTGAAGACTATATGGAAGAAGCCCGAAGTTATCAATATTTTCAGGGCAAGCTTTCCCAAAGACAACTAAGGCAGCACGACTCAATAGCTCTGGCGGATTATAAGTACATAGTAGAACAACACCCCACGAATACGCTTTGCCTTTCAGCATACTATAATATTGCCCGGATATATGAAGCGGAGCATAGGGAGGAGGCTATTGCTACCTACCACACGGTAATTGCTTTGGCAATGAAGGAAAAGTCCAGTAAGGGACGGTATCGTTTTTTTAACGAGGGAGGTTATGCAGCGCACAGCTTGTGCGACTATTATGAGCAACGAGGCAACTATGATTCTGCATTGTATTACCTGGGCGTGTTCGATACAGTTTTACCAGTATCTACCGGATGCGGCAATGGGGATGAAGCGGAAACAGAAACAAATACGGTACGATATGCCGATATTAACCTCAAGGCAAATCGTGTGGATGCTGCAGAAATCTCCTTGCTTTCGAGAAGTGAGCCCAGTTGGCTTGGAGCAAGGACACTGGTAATTGAAAAGCTCCGCGAGCTGTTTAAGAGATATGAGCGTCCTGCAGTTCTGAAAACTGAAATCGACAAAGCTGTAAATCATTATGTTCCGGACACCGTAATCCATATCAGCGACGGAAACGCAGATACATCTTTGTATTGTACTATCCTTTTCAAGGGGGCTAAAATAAGATTTTTATATGAGCGGCCTGGTAGCCAGGGTATCTTATCAGAAGGTAAAGGTGATAGTTCCGGCATGCCTGAAAAAGAAAAAATAATCGCCTTCCTGAAAAAGTCTGACCTCTATAAGATGGTACAGGGGTTATGAGTTGTAAAATAGCCGTCGGAAAAAGAGTCGAAGACCTGTTTAATTTTCCACTGGCGCGAGTTTGAGGTGCTGGTTGGTGCGGTAGCCAACTCGTGTCTTGCTAGTTTGCGCGGTTTGTAACCATTGTTTTATAATTACCACATAGTAAGGCCAGTTGTCCAAGGGACGCCCATGGCACAAACTGGCAAAACTTCCCAGACACAAGTCGGCTATGCTAAAAGCCACACGGCAGACTTGCGCCAGTTTAGGTAGGTATATTGTTGCATTTTTCGGAAGTAAATACTTCCTGAATGGCGGGACGAAGTAAATACTTCGACCAGAATGGAATGGGCGAAGCAGGATTGCTTTTTTGTTTGGGAACTCCCGCGCCAGTTGGCCTTGACGGAAGAAGGAAAATCTTTCCAGTTAATTACCAATAGCGTGCGGTTGAAAGATGCTATTTACGGGTACTCGTCTTGCTTTGCTTTTCTGTGGTTCTTTTTTTGTCGCCGCGCAGCTTTTTATAGTAGCCCCGACCCCGTCCGTCTACATAAAACCATACGGTTTCGGAGTTTCCATATTTGTCGGAGAATACTTTCTGCAGATATGCAGTATATATCGGTGCTTCGCCGGGCTTAGCAGTTAATTTAATACCGCCCAATGTGAGACTATCCAGCAGGACGTGATTCAACGAATCCACAAGCCAGGGTTCGCCCCGGTTCGGTACTTCACGGTGCGGTTCCTTACTAGGTGGCTCGTAGAATTTTTGTTCTTCAAAATATTGGTTCCGGGGCGTATGCTGTGCAACAAAAAGGCCATTGCCGATGGGTTCAAGCCCGGTGTATTTAAAGCTGACAGCTGGCATTTGAATATTGCCGAAAATGTCGACAATGCCGCGCTTACGGGTAGAGTCTTCTACCAGAAAATAGCCGATAAAAGGTTTATTGAAACCAGAGACCGAATAGAACGACGAAGGCATGGGGTCATTACCAGTGCTACCTACATATTTTATGAGGTTGTATTGCGCCAATGCGGGTAAGGGGCTCCCATTTGCATCAACTAATTTTCGGATGCTTTGCTTTACGTGATTGAGCGGATTACCGTAATGTGTGGTCTCAACAAACGTGTCGTGTTCAGCTATGGCATAGAATGTTCCATTATAGTAAAAGGCAGAAGCGATGTTTAATTGATTACGGGGCATTATAGTGTGGAGGTTGTAATCAGCCATCCGTTTATCATTGCCATATGGAGGTTGGTCAACTTTTCGACCACGTGGATCCTCCTCCTCGTATTCGGGATAATCAGTAGGTTGAAGCTTTGCAGGTGGCATAGGGTATTCAACAGCAACAATACTATCGGTGGGGTTAATAATTCTGAAGTTATTTCTCGTCTTTTTAGAGGGAATAACATAGTTGCCGGATGTGTCTAATACCGCAGAATAGGTAGGTGTGTCCTCTCCCGGCGCAAAGCCACGGACTGAAAAATACACCGCATCCCGGAAATAGCTGTATGCTGTTACAGCCCACCTGATGCTGTCTTTTTTGTATTCGTCGAGTTCTTTACCTTTCACCCATAACTTCAGTCCATAGCGTGGCATGGAGGGTGGTTTGTTCCACTGTTGACTTGTGTCGTAACCTTTTAAAGCAGAGTGCTGTTTGTCGGTGAGCCAACCGGAAATGGGTTGTAAGGTTTTTGTGCTGAGGAACCTGAATAATTGCATTTTATTATTTTTCCCGTCTGACGAATCTTTAATGACCTCTATAGTATCCTTTCCGGGAGTAACGTCAGCATATACACAGGGCAGCAGCAACTGGTGCCGGTTGTTCATTAGCCCGACTCCCGGTATTTGGCCGGGGATCTTTCTCAGAACAGGTATCAGCGTGTCATAGGGAAATCCGGCCCAATAACCGGGGATGTCTATCTGTATCTTACCGTTGGAATCGGCAATAACTGCGTGCTCATTTTTGACCAGTCTGATTCCTCTGTCGGTACTTCTTCCATAGAAATGGATTACGTCATAAACAGGAGGTATAAGTGTGTTATTGCCAGTATCTATAAGGCCGTACTTTCCATGTTGCCTGAAAATGTAGTACCTGGGAGGTATCCAGCCGTTAGCTGGGTCGGATAGTTCATCATATTGAAAGGGAATAAGGGTTTTGTTGGCCGTATCTATAATGCCGACTTTCCCGTTCTTTCTCATAACAGCAACGTAACAATGCAGTATGTTACTCCAGACGAAGGCTCCAGTACCCGCCCAGGCTCTGTCGTAAATGCACGGTATAAGCTCGTGCCCGTCGCTATCTATTATGCCGTATTTTCCGTTTTTGCCGAGTGCATTTAAACGAGCTTTTTGCCAGGTTGTAAACAGGTCGGCATATCCCGTACTGTCTCTGCCAAACTGCCGCCATGGCGCGATAAGGTATTCTCCTTTTTTGTTTATGTATCCTCTTCCTGAGGTTGTATATACCAATGCGCGCCCGTTGCGGAACGGTTCTGCCATCCGCCATTGCGGCTTTATTTTTACGTGCCCGCTGGTGTCGGCATAGCCCCAAAGGTTTCCATCAGGCAAGGGAATAAGTTCGGGCAGGGACTGGCTTTGGGCAGCAATACGGCAGAGCAGTAAAAGCAATAAAACAAGTGTGTTTTGGATGCGCATTTTTACGGCAGGTATGTAGTAAAGATAAGGATTGTGAGGATGTTGCGAGAAAGGAATGAATTTGCTGGATGGCATTGGTTGATAATGGTGGGCATTTTTATAAACATGTGATGCCTAACGGCATCAGCTTATTTTTGGGTGATTCAACCAGTTCGCTGTTCTTTCAAACGCTGACGGAAGGTCAGGCATCCTGAATGGCAGGACGAAGGACCAGAATGGGCTAAAGTGATCAAGTTTTGTCCTACTCTATTTTTCGATTACTTCATGTTGTATGTAGTTACGGACAACCTCGTAATTATCAATGGGCTGGCCTTCAAAAGTATCATCATTCAGATCACAATCAAACGTCCTTTTATAGTAAACTTCCCATTCTATAAGTGGGAAATATTTTAGTGTTTCTGTGACCCAAAAGGTTCCGTATCCACCAGAAGATGATCCAACGGGTTTAAAGTAAGCATTAAAGAGTCGTCCGTCGACCGATTGAAAATAGAAGCTTCGCAAGCTAAATTGGCTCCATGCAAACGGGTTGAGTAGGTTTAACACTAATACGATGATCACCAAAGAGGAGCACAACACGTTCACTCTTAACCCATTCTTCGAATAGCCATTTCGTCGATTTTTGATCACAAATCGGATAGAATAGATGGCCAGTGAAATTGAAAATATGATGTCGGTCCAAAAGCCCGTAAAAGAAAAGCCTGTAAATAGCACTATCGCGAGGTAAAGAGGGAAGATAATTGCCAGTATATGTTTTGTTCCTCTCATATAAGTTCGGCATCAAAAATTTACGAATTAAATTAATGTCCTGTTCCAAAACTACCGATCTAATTTGTATTTCCTCCTTCCTAGTTGGTATTATAGTGTTTCCTGTTATTAGTAGTCTCTAACATTAGAAATACCAGGTCTCCGTAAGTCTCCGACTACGGCGGGCGCGGGGCGGCCAAATGACTGCCTACTTGATGCAACAAACCCTGATGCCCCAATGGTCGAGGTGTGCTATCTCGTCCAGCGCATCAATTAACCTTCGCTGCTACCTTGCAGCAACAGTTTAAATTCGTCCAGGGTAATAATGTTGATAGTAGGAAACGGGACAGAACTGACTACTTTGAAATGTTTATCGTCAGTAACCAGAAAGTGAACATTGCCTGCAAACGCACAATCAACAAACTTATTATCGTCAGGGTCTGTAGTAATCAGGTTGAGTTGAAAATGGATTTCAACTTTTTTGACGTTTTGAAGCAATGTAAGTGCGCCAATGATCAATTCAGCGGTTTCCTTCGAAAAAATGGATGCAATTTTCTTCTCGTATTCAAGGAGAATGTCATTAGTGATATATAATTCGTAGGCGTTTTCAAAAAGTTTGTCTAAAATAATTTTATAAGCTGATCTGCGGGAAACCGATCTGAGCAGGCAATTTGTATCAAGGACAATCTTCAAGGGCGGCATTTCTATTTATTAAGGATTTGAGCCAACTTTTTATCTGTTAAGCTTTTTTCGTCCCATATCGCGTCAGCCTTGTCTCTGGCTTTTTCGAGTAAAAATAGTGCTATCATATTTTTTATTTCCACTAAGTGATTTTCCGGTATGTCTACGGAAAAAAGCTTAAGCAATTCTGCCTGTATATTTGTTAGCGGCGGATGAATGTTAGGTTTGAGCATAACGCGTAATTAAAGCCATTACAAAAATAGCCATAGTTTTTCATAATTTGAGTAATGAACCATCAGAAAGCGCTCTACGTCAGTCCTTCAGTGTTTCGTAGTCTGCTATTTTTGTATTTTACTGAAGTAAATACCCACCCGACGGAAGGACAGCCTTCCTGAATGGCAGGACGAAGGACACTCCGACCTGGCTATCTGCAAATAATTGAGCCATCGAGCCATTAAGCCATTGCGCAATTATTTCAAGTTCCCGATTTGAACAAAGTGCCGTTGCTGGTGGGCAATGAGGAAGCGGAAAGTATCGCCCAGTCTTATTTTGATGAATTTGCTGATGCTTATGGGTACGGTGAGTTTGGTGAGGTTGAGCTGGCGGGCTGTTTTAAGAAGTGCAAGTAGTTTTTTCTGACCTTCGATGAATTCGGCAATGGCTCCGGTATCGGTAAAATTGGGGGCGGGGGTGTGGTCCTTGGGGGCTTTCATGGTGTTGTTGACTTTGCCGTTGTTGCCTGGCAGCATGGCGTTGGCAAAGTAATTGCCAATTACGCCTGAGCGAAACTCGTTGCTGTATTTTACTTTATTACCTGTGTTTATGGTGGCTGCTATATGTTGCAAGTAGTAATCGTTGTAGCTGTTCAGGTGGTAGATGATCTGTACAATGCTCCACTTGCCGGGTGCGGGAACGTGGGTGAGTTCGGCTGTGGGCAGGGTTTGCAGTTTGGTGGCTTCCTGAATGGTTTGGTTCACGCTTTGCGTGAGCGAATCGAGTAATGTTTGACTGTTGAAGACTGGCATTTTGTTTTTTTATGCAAAAGTAGAGGGTGTAATTAGGGGCAAAGTTGGTAAATACCATGATTTTGCGTTGGATGGTCCAAATTGCAAAGAGGTTTCGCGCAAAGGGCGGACAGGTATATTGTAGTGTTTTCGGAAGTAAATACCCGCCTGGCGGACGGACAGGCTTCCTGAATTGCAGGACGAAGTAAATACTTCGACCAGGATTGGACTTTCACGTTCGAGCGAATAGTCATTGAGAGGTACGAAGCAGTCTTATATGTTTCATTATCAATACTTTGTAAGGTTGCTTCGTACCTCGCAATGACCGAGTGACGTTTTTAAAAATACGCTAATCTACATTGCCCAGGTACAACTTGGCGATGCCGGTGCCTTCCTATATTTTCACCGTACTCAATAGTTTGCTGAAATTGGTGGGGTCTACGCCAATGTATGATGCCAGGTGTTTGTGGGGAATGAGGTTGAGTACTTGTGGGCTGCGGCGCAGGAGGGCGGTGAATTTCTCTTCGGCGGAAAAGGCGGTGAGCTCAATTTGCCTTTGCAGGGTTGCGGCCAGCACCTTTGTTACTGCTACTCTCACCCATGTTTCGATGGATCTGTGCTTTTGCATCAGCAATTGAAAATCGTGGTAATTGATCCGCAGCATCCGACTTTCTGAAATGGTATCGAGCTGGTAAAGAGAGGGTTGCCTGAGGAAGAAACTATCAATAATACCAGAGAAGGAATGCGGGTAGGAAAATACCAGGGTAACGTCTTTGTCGTGATGCGTGTAATAGGCACGCTGAGCACCTTCCAGCACCAGGTAAAGGTACTTTTCCGTTTCTCCGACGCGGGTAATGGGTTGCTTGCGCTTTATGGTGACCTCAGTCCACGGCATCATCAGGTCTTCCCAGGCATCATCGTCTAACGGATGAAATGCCAGGAGCTGTTCATGGAGTATGTCGGCATATGGGTGCATCGTGTCGCGGATTCACTCACAACGTTAATGCAAAAAAGCAGAATAAGGAACTATTGCTTTACAATAGATGCAATAAATGTGCCTCCGGTGGCGTCATTAACTTTGAGTTGGTAGAAGCCGGGCTTTATATCGTTGAGGTCTATTATGTTATTCCCGCTACACAATTGTCCTTCTTTAACCACCTGCCCGAGGACGTTGCAGAGCATAAATGGACCACCATCGCCATTTGCAGTCACAGTCAGGGTTCCCGTTACCGGGTTAGGGAAATACTGGATAGTATTGTTGGTATATGGGCCTGGAACAGCCAATTTCGGATTCAGCCAGTCTTTTGTGGCTATGTATAAGGATGCATTCAATGAGCCTGCTGCTTCACATGAAATAAACAAGCGATTGTCTGACATGAAAGTTACTCCTTCCGTCGGCCAGTCAGCTGTGCCACCAATTTCTATCCTGCGTTTGTTGCCAGAAAAAAACTGGTCGCCGGTAAAATCATTCAAGAACCAAAGGAATGAATTGAGGTGGCTATTCATATAACCAACGAGTACTACTTCCTTTGTCGAAGTATCGTAGTCCGCCCCGGTTATCAGGCCGTTTACATTAAAACTGGTGTATGGTGCAACGGAATAGGTGCCGGGCGTTTTCGGTAACTTATAGACCCTGGTTTTGAGGTCACCACGATCTTTGGTAAAAAGGTACAGGGAATCCTTTATTGAGACCAGCGCCTCACAGTCGAAATTGTTGGTACTGCTGGAGGTAAAACTGGTTTGGTCGGCATAGGAAAAATTAATGGCCTGGGCGTTCACATGCACCGTTGAAAAACTGGTAATATCCGCTTTTTTGATCTTCAGGATATTGAGGTCCTTCCTGTCGCCATTGTTGTTGCCAAAGTTACCCAGGTAAATGTAACCGCTATCGGCAGCCATGTCTTCCCAATCGGTATTGGGGTAGTTATCTACCTTAATTGTTTGTACGGTGTGACCGGTGGTGGTATCTATCCTGAAAAAGGAAGCCGGATTGCCGCTGTCATTGTGTGTCCATAACTGGCCATCGCAATACACAAGTCCCGAGGATTCCGGTATATCAGTGGATAGGGCATGGCGCAATACAGGTGTGTAATGGGTGACAGGGTATACGCAAGAACCATCGTTAGTAACGGCAGAAGCACTATAGTTGGAGGCTGAAGGGTCGGTGCAACCGCTCTGTGCGAGTGCAGTATTCAAAGACCCTGAACAAGCAGCAATTAATACAAGTAATTGAAATTTAAGATCTTTCATGAGGGGGCAAAGCTAGAATGATTAACATTTGTTCTTCATGAAGTCAATATTATCAAATCATTATCTATTAAAACAGAGTTATCAGTTTATCTTCAACTAATGGTTTCGTGCCAACCGGCCTGTCGGCAGACAGGGACGCCAAGGCGCAGCTACCGGTTTATTCGAGATAGATTTATAAGAGTAGTTGCAAAGTCGCAAAGAAAATCCCATTAAATTAAGGCATGGCCTTGGTGAAAGCCCTGCAATTCTACTTCTTGTGTGTAACATCGTACAGTTCCGTGACTGTTACGTGCGTCTGGTATAGTTTCACGAACTTTTTGTTCTCGTCGTACAGGGCCATATCGGGGATGAAGTTGGCACCATAGTAGTCGGAAAAGAAAAATTCGTAGTCTCTGCCAACAACTTTAATATTCTTGTACTTACTGAATTCATGTTCCTTAACAAAGTTGCGCAGGGCGGCAAAGTTTGAAGATGACGTACACCAGTACATATCAATATTGGTAAGTGAGTCCATCCCCTTCATCAATTCGTCGGTAAACATCTGGCAGTGTTTGCAGTCGGGATCGAATAAGATGAGTAATGATGGTCTGCCCTTGGGTATGCTGAACGTATTGAAAATAGAAAAGCTATCCAGATTACGGATATTGAATGCGGGCAAATCGTGATACAGGTTATACGGCAAACTGTCCCGGTTGGTATTGGGCATAATGGGCCTGTGGTCCAGCGCAATATGCTGTTGCGCAAAAGCGGAAACGCTCAACCAAAACATTGAAAACACAAGTAATATCCTCATAGTTATTGCTTATCAAACATAAAATTAGGCTACAAGCCTTAATAATAGAAAACCTGCAACCAAATTAGGCAAAAATTGTGGGTGTTATAACAAATGTTGTTATAGTTACAATGGTAAAGCCATTAACAAAGGGTTTCGAGCCAAGACGGAAAGGCGCAACTCTCAGTTTATTCATAATAGATATGGCAGAATATTGCAAAGCCGCGAAGAACGCCCCGGATAGTTTTAAGCTTTGTTACCTAATCTAAAATGGGCATTGAAGGTCTTGCCGGGAAATATTTCGATATCGCCTATTCACCATCTTCATTGTGTTCCGATACCATTCCGGTAAGGTCGTAGATCTTCTGGATGTTCCTGAGTTGTTCAACGAAATTGATGTTCAGGTCTTTGAGCACGCCTGTATGCAGGTCAAATACCCAGCCATGCACAATGGGGTAGCCCTTTTTCAGGTAACCTTTCTGCACGTTGGCGGTTTTTATCACATTTACTGCCTGTTCAATCACGTTTAATTCCACGAGGCGGTCATATCGGGCTTTTTCGTCCTTAATTTCATTCAGTTCCTGTTCATAATGGCGGTAAACATCCCTTATTGTGCGCAGCCATGGGTTAAGTATACCCATGTCCTTCGGCATCATTGCTGCCTTAACGCCGCCACAGTTGTAGTGTCCGCACACAATTACATGTTTGACATCCAGGTGTTTAACTGCGTAATTGATCACCGACATCACGTTAAGGTCGGTGTTATTGACGAGGTTGGCCACATTACGGTGGACAAATACATCGCCGGGTTCCAGACCCATTATTTCATTTGCCGGCACGCGGCTGTCGGAGCATCCGATATACAGATAATCAGGTTGTTGGTCGCGAGCTAATTTCTCAAAAAAGTCAACGTCCTTTGCCTGCATTGCTGCAATCCATTTCCTGTTGTTCTCAAAAAGTTGTTCGTACGTAGCCATGTTTTTTATCCTGTTCAGCGCCTGCAACGCAGGTGTCTGAAGTGCAATATTAGGTTGAAAAATTGTATTGTTCTCAATGTCGTTAACACAAAGGGCTTTTGTTGTTTCCAGCACCTGTTTGCTCAACTCCTTCGGAGTAGGTGTATTTCGATTGCTAACCGCCGGTGCCACCGGCGGCTATTATTATTGAAGCCTTTCAGGCTTCTTCAAGTTGATGACAACAGTGTTCATTTTGTTCATTACTGTTTTATCACACCTTTTTCCAGGCCATAGATACTGTCGGTTTTGAAAACCATGTAGGATGGCAGGTTCATTTCCATCTTGAACAGTTCTTTCCCACTTTTTATGTCCACTTCGCTTACAAATTTGCCGGTACCACCGGAAATGAAGTAGTGATCGCCAAACTTATCGGCATTGCCCATGAACTGGCAGAAAGTATCAACAATGGTGTAGGATTTAAACGAGGTCACTTTTTTCCGCTTTTCATTGAGCCTGAATTCTTTCACAGCTGAGGTGTGGCGGGTGACACCGTCGCCATTGTCCAACATCATGAGGGTTTGATTATTGTCGGCCAGAATAACGTGGTGCTGGCGTTGAAATTTCTGTTCCTCAGTAAGGGCAAAGTCGGACTGGTTGCCGCCCAGTTTCCAAATTATATTGCCGTTGTGCCGGTCAATTTTCATCACCATATCGGCACTGCGGAATGAACAGATGAGATTACTGTCTTTCGGGTCAAGCGCCATGCTGTTGAGGTGTAGGTAGTCCTGGGTCATAGTCGTATCGCCAAAGTGGCTGCGATCTCTGCCCATGGCGTACAATTCAGGGTGTTCGGTACCATCCCATTGCCACACAAGTTGATCATTATCAATCTCCTGAATAATAGTTGCTGCAACTTTTATATTCTGTGCCGGTTTAAGGTCACCCGGTATGTTGTGCACGTTTTTTTCGTAGGAAGCCATTGTAATATAATGGTGCTCAGACAGCATGATAAATTCGTGGAGGTCGAGATCCTGATTGCGGTTGAGCACCACATCGCCATGTGGCAACAGGTGTACCTGCCTTATCTCATTCATTGCCGAATCCAGTATCACCACATGACCTGCGGTTAGCTTGATGCCCCTGATGTGGTAAGCCTTTGGGTCGTTAATGATGTAGGAATAGTAGATCTTCTCTTTCAGGTTCCACTGTCGGAAACTGTACACGGCACCATTGAGGTGGCGCTGGAAGCAAATTTTGCCACTCATGTCCATGATTACGATTTGGCCGGTATCCCAGCGGGGCAGTTCGTATGGGGTGAGCAGCATGTAGCCCTTTACCGACGGGTCGTGAACCTTAACGTCATAGGAAAATCCTCTTGGCGGGTGAGCAACTTTTACGGTTTGTTCCGGCGGGTGTTTTGAAAGACACATCTCACGAAATGCAGCATAAGAAACCGGTAATGCAATGAGTACCAGGATGAAAAATGTGACTATTTTTGAATTCATTATTGCTTAATTTTTCGGCCTGCCGCCCTTTTGTTGCAGCAGCGAAATTACTCCTTCTTTTTGTAAAATCCGGAAACCTATCCTGTCGTTAGATATGCCCCGCCTGAGTTCGTAGGTAAAATGGTAGGTCCCATCTTCACCCATATTGGTGACGAAGTAGGAAAACTGTATTTCCGGGGCGCTGCTGAACTGGTGGGCTACTTCGTATAAATGTGTAGAGAGTATGATCAGATGCCCGGTATGGTTGAGCAGGCCGGTCATTACCCCCTTCGTACATTCGAAAGCGTCGTGCACGTTGGTGCCCTTGAACAGTTCATCCATCAAAACGATGTGTGGTTCTTCCTGCAGTAGTTTTTCCGCGGTTTGTTTCATGCGCTGCACTTCTGCAAAAAAGTAGCTTTCTCCCTTAAGGATATTGTCTTCAACGTGCATGTTGGTAATAATGCCCTGCATGAAGCTGCAACGCATTTTCTTTGCCGGCACGCCCATGCCCAGGTGGGCAAGTAGGGCTCCCAGGCCCAAAGCTCGCATGAACGTGGTTTTGCCGCTCATATTGGCGCCAGTGAGCACCAGGAAGTTATGCCCGTGACCCATGGTAAGGTCGTACGCAACGGGCGTTTTTAACAACGGATGGTAGAGTTGTTCCAGCTCAAAGCAGAGCGGCCGGGCGGGTAATAATTCGGGGAATACCCATTTGTGTTCTATTGTTGCTCTGGCCATCGACTGCCAGGCATCGAGCCGGGCGTAGCTGTTGACAAGCCTGAACACCATGTTCTTCATTTCCCGCCGGGCGAGGTAGCTTATTTCTGCAAGCTCTGCGTATTTTGTCTCCTTGGTTACTTGCAGCACCTGTCCGGTAAGGCGGTGCTTCAATTCATCCTTTATGTATTCCAGTTCTTTTTTCAGCTGCTCGGGTAAGTGATCAGCGTCATCGAGCATATCGGCCAGTTGGGTACAGCCTCTGAAAAAATCGGCGAGGTGGGTTATAGAAAACTGGGTGAGAAAGTACTGCTGCCGGTTGAGCAGTTTCTGAAAAAAGCCGTTCAGCAGGGAGCTCAGTCCCTTGGGTGGTGCGCTTGTGTTGTCGGCCGATTCAAAAAACTTCTCCAGCATTACCAGTGTTCCGTTCGAGATTACCGAAGGCCACAAGGACAGATTACCCGACCAGAATTTTATGGCCTCCTGTGTTTGCTGTAACCGCTCATAAGAGTCGGGTGGGTGGGCAATGAATTTTCTTAAAAAATCCCGGCCCGCCTGGGTGGTGGCCCGGTCTATCAACCCAAA
>CANCOG010000042.1 GCA_947379685.1 Flavipsychrobacter stenotrophus
GACGCTAGATTTCGAGAACATTTCTGTCTACACCTTTGAAAAAAAGGGGAATGATGAAAAAAGTTTTACCGAGATTGAAAACGTGAATTCGGGCTCAAATAATATATTACAATTAATCGGCGCAAGGAATTCATCAGTTTTTTTGAGTAACTGCACCATCTGGGTTGAAGGGATTACTGACAGGCTGTATTTGAAAAAATACTTGGACTTATTTCAGGAGAACCAAACAATAAAATTCAAAGAAGATCTACATTTTTCGTTTGTCGAATACGGGGGCAACAATATCACACACTGGTCGTTTTTAGATGACGACGATGAAAATCATTCAAATATTAACGTAGACCGTCTATGTTCAAAACTATTCTTGATTTCCGATAAAGATGGCGCGGGTATCAATCCCGATGGAACAATAAATGAGGACTTCAAAAAGAAGAAAAATTTAAGGCATAAACAATTGGAGGCGAATCTAAAGGACAGATATTATTGCCTGAAATGTAGGGAGATTGAGAATTTAATTTCAAAAAATGTACTAAAAAAGACAATAGTTTCTTGTGAAAAAGAGCCGGAATCTATCGACTTCTCAAAGTTTGACGCCGCTAATTCAGAAACAACTCCGATTGGCAAACTAATTCAAGATACGGTCATTGGAATCAAAAGAAAATACAAGGCAGCAGATTCCGATTCGGTGCGCAGCAAAACGGAATTTTGCAAAAATGTAATCGCGCAAGTTCACAACTATAATGATTTAACGGACGAAGCTAAAACCATCTGCGAGAAGCTATACCAGTTCATAAAAGCTAATAATTCATCGAAAGGCAGTGCCTAGAAAATTAAATTAAAAACAGCTGCCCCCTTTTAAAGGAGCAGCTGCACACACAAGCAATCAAACCATATTTTTATAGTGCTTTCAGTAGGGCTTTCACTTGGCTGGAAGATTTCACATCGAATCTTGCGGTCAGTTTTAAATCTCGGGTAACGACACCAGAGGTTTGATAGTAATAATAAGTGTCTTTCTTTTTAGCAATTACAACCATTTTATAGTTTGAACCGGCAGGTACAATATTTACATGCTCCTCGCTGATCAGGTTAATCGTATTCGTTTTTGAATTGTAGCCTGAACTCCCGTAATGCCCTTCTGCATTCGTCATTACGCCCTTTACATCCGGTAATACCAGGTACAATTGCGTGTTGGATGGATCGAAAGAATTATCGGGCACAACTACACTAACTGAAGTTTTTGGAGAATCTGTTTGGTAAAACCAATCGCAATTTGCATATCCAAAATGCTCGCAGGAATCAAATATATACATATCACCACCGCTACCCGATGTTGTCCCCCAGGCTACACTCCCTTCCTTGAGTGTATCCCCTCCGTTATCCCAGGTCGTGACAGAATCAGAATTATTATTATTTCCGTAAAACAGATTCATCCGATCTGATGATCCGGACTGTTGTAAAAAGGAGATGCCGTACTTATTTGCAAACACCTGCTGGCCCTTCATAGATGCATTGATCATTATTTGCCCGCCACTGTGTAGTAGTTGCCCTCCTGACATGGTGCTGGCACGGTTTGCGATCATATCGCCGGTCGAAGTCATTTCGGTCATTTGAATGTCGACTGTTCCGTTTTTGATTATGTTGCCAAATGCATCTTTAAAAGAATTTGCATAAAAGCTTATACCCGTACCGTTTGCCCCTTTTATAGTGGAAGGCACGCCGGCTGTTACCGTAAAGGACTGAGATACCGGTTTGATGTCGGCAAACAATTTCCCCAGTCCGGATTTGTCCGGCAACGGGGCGCTTGAATAGTACTTACCACAGGAAAGGGTAAATAGTGTAGCCGATGCAATCAGCATGGTACAGATCGAGATATTCTTCTTCATGAAAATTGATTTATAGATATAAAATTATTTAAATACATACAATAGACGCAAATAACTTCCCGTTGGCGTTTTAGCGCCATTTACCATCATCTATCCAACGAAAAATATGTTTATCCGGGTATGCGCATAACCACGCCCACACGCTACAGGGCACATTCATAACTACTGGCTACCAGCGCATGAAACATCAAAAAATGTGGTTATTCACTTGAACTTAACAGTCGCAAATACTATGCCAAACTTTTGTTAACGGGCTAAATATTATAAAAACAGCGCATCTCGTTAACAATTGGATATTAAGTTTCACTGGACAGTAGATTATTCCCTAACTTTATGATATAATTTACCCAATTAGCATTTTCAAACACCTTGTAATGAAGAAGTTATTGTTCTTTATCCCGATTTTCTACCTGTTTTCCTCTGGCTGTATTAAAAAGAGCGATCTGAAACTGGACCACGTTACTATCAGTGACTGGACGCCTGACTGGGCCCTTCCCCTACTGAATACAACGCTCACATTAAGAAATCTGCTTAAGCCCAATGATTATGTTTCCATTGATGGTGACGGCTTATACTCGCTGCACTATGATGGGAAATTATTTTCAGCGAAAGCTTCCGATTTCATTAGTATCCCCGATCAGAACTTCCCGCAAAAGAGATTTACACTGACCAATCAGGTTTCAATACCATCATTCACTGGAACTATCAATGACTCCTTTAGTTCCAATTTTACTTATACCGACACAAATGGTAGCAGGCTGGAACACCTTGCTTTCAAAAATGGACACTTAAATATTGAACTAACCTGTTCGTTTAATCAGGATGTTGCCATAACGGTCATTTTCCCAAACCTGATCAGGAACGGTGTACCTTTTCAGGCATTGGCCAATATAAATTACCCTGAAATTAGTACCGGTATCGACCTTGATCTTCCGGACTATATGCTAGACATGACAGCGGGGGGCACAACTCAGAATAGTATACCTTACAAAGTAAGATATACTATTTCAGGGACAGGACAACCAATAATACCCGGGAACTCGATTTCTATTATTGCGAGCATAAGTAATCTTAAATTCTCGTTTATAGACGGCTATCTCGGCCGATATACGATCCCATTGCCTCAGGACACAATTAGCCTGAACATTTTCAATAGCGCACTCAGTACCAATATTTTCCTGGAAAACCCAAAGGTCAACTTGCTATTTTCAAACTCGTTTGGGTTAGGCATGCAAGCCAGCTTTGACAGCCTGTACGGGATAACTTCAACCGGGGCATATGTAAAAACAATTTTCCCCAATGTTACTATTGCCGGTGCGACTACACCAGGCCAGGTGCTGGAATCAAGCTATACCGTTGACAAAACAAACAGTACGATCCAGAATATTTTCAATCCTGCGCCAAATAAAATCATTTACTCCGGGCATCTGGGAATAAATTCTTCATCAAGTTCGGGCTATTCATATTTGCTTGATACCAGTACCGTGCAAGTTTCACTAGATGCAGAACTGCCGGCCTACTTTAAAATCATAGATTTTTCCATTCAGGATACAACAAAACTGATATTCCCTAAGGACACTAACATACTCAACAAAGCAGAATTTAAAATGCTGATAACCAATAGCTTTGCTATACAAAGTGCAATCCAGCTTTATTTTGCTGATTCCAATTACCATGTGGTGGACTCGTTAATGCAAGGCACCAACCTGACGGTTATTGGTGGGGCTCCCGTCGACGCAAATGGAAAATCAACCGGCACTACTTCTTCTCTATCTACCTTTGTCCTGGGCCATGACCGGTACAGCAAAATGGCATCGAAAGTGAGGAATGTTTTTACCAGGGCCAACCTGAAAACCACTAATCCAAATTCGGTACAGATACATAGTTCTGACCATGTCCAGATCAAGCTGGGTATTCGCTTTCTACTTAATGCAACATCAACAGACTTATAGCCCACTTATGAAAAAAATACTCCTTTTACTCGCACTCTATGCCCAAAATTCATTTGGGCAGGAAGCGTATACGTTAAAGTTTTTGCCACAACTTGCTGAATCGCAATGGTATAATGCCAGTAATACCCCCGATAACAATCTATCTGTTGGTTTGCCTGCAATTTCATCCGTCTATTTCAGCATTTACAATACTGGCTTCACCTATAATGGACTGATTAAAAGAGGTGCCAATAACACGGCTGTAATAAATGCCGGTGATTTTATCAATAACCTCAAAAACAATAATTTTATAGGCATTGACGCTTCCGCTTCTTTGTTTTCAATTTCCTATAAGACAAAAAAGAACGATTCAGGCTATTGCCTTGGATTTTCCATCAATGACCGGGTAAACCTGCAATTCGGCTACCCGAAGGACTTTCTTGCATTGCTATGGTATGGCAATGGGCCAAATATTGGCAAAACCATAAAGGTGGGTGACTTTTCCCTAAATGCCTCCTATTACCGGGAATATGCACTACATGCAACAAAAAAATACAGGAAGTGGGTGTTTGGAGCCAGCCCCAAATTGCTATTCGGGAAAACTAACATTCATACCCGCAAGTCTGAACTAGACCTGTATACTGACACCAGCACCTATGCTTTGACAGCGAATTCTGACTTTCAATTCCAAACAAGTGGCATACCTGACTCTACCGACAATAGCAACGGGTTCCTTAATTCAGGGAGTCAGGTCAACAAATACATTTTCAACAAACAAAACCGGGGGTTGGGAATTGATCTTGGAGCAGCCTACAAGTACAACGACAAGTTTGATTTTGCCGCGGGCATAAACAATTTCGGATTTATCAATTGGCGCAGTAACATTCATAACTATACTTCCAGCCCAAATTCATTTACCTTCGATGGAATGGATATTTCGAGCTACTTCCAGGGAAATTCATCAACGCTATCTATTCAGAAATGGACAGATTCTCTTAAAAAGATCGTTAAATTCACCGAAAGCACTGCTAACTACCGGACTACCCTGCCCTATGAATTGTTCGCCATTGGCAACTTTAACCTGGGTAACCACCACCTGAGTCTGCAAATGGCCGCACAACGTTATAATCTGAATTTCGTTTACTCAGGCACCCTGTTCTATCAAATCAAACTCGGGCAGCATTTTACCGGCGGACTTTCCTATACCTTAAAAAAGGGGGCACCGGCAAACATTGGCGGTGCGTTGATACTGCAATTCGTGCATATGCAATGGTACTTTGTCACCGATAACTGGTATGCGGCAATTAAGCCACTAGATAGTAAGAACTTCAATGCACATATGGGTATAAACCTTGTTTGGGGCAATAAGAAGGAAAAGAAAGACAAAGAGGAAAAGACACAGAAAAATCCGTTGCACTCCTAAATACCTGAACAACCACAAAATGCGTTTGATTGCGAGATCAAACACGAAAAAAAAAAAATAATTTTCCTTACCTTGAAAAATAATTTATACCGAATGGTATAAATTATTTAGTTTTGTGGCATGGAGCAACCTACACAATTATCAAAAGCAGATAAAACACGAGCTTTCATTATTGAAAAATCATCAGTTCTATTCAATACAAAGGGGTATCGGGATACTTCATTATCCGATATCATAGAACAAACTGGCCTCACCAAGGGATCGATTTATGGTAATTTCGAAAACAAGGATGAACTTGCAATTGCAGTTTACCAGTATAATTTCGATGCTTTAATGGCGAGACTCGATACCGTACTCGACGAAAAAACCAAGGCTTACGATAAGTTGATGGCGTTTACCGGTTATTACCGCGAAAACTGGGCCGCTATGTTCGAGCGCGGAGGGTGCCCCGTCCTTAATGCTTCTATTGAAGCAGATGACAATTTCGAAGTCCTTAAGCAACAAATACAAAGCAGTATAAATAGCTGGGTTGGCAAACTTTGCGCAATAATTGAAAGCGGTCAGAAAAATGGGGAGTTCAAAAGGGAAATAATTGCAACTGCTTATGCCTATTCAATAATTACACTGCTGGAAGGCGGCATAATGCTAGGGAAAATAATGAATAGCCACCAGCTTCTTTCACTTGCGCTCGACAGAATAGACATTATGGTGATTAATGAAATGAAAAGGTAATGTTGCAATTTGGTAGCGATGCGGCATTGATTGAATAGGGTCATCGTAACAATAATTCTATCATATAAATTGAAAAATCAGATGAAAAAGCGAATTGCCTTCGCACTGATCATGGGCATCATAACGACCGGCATCATTTCATTTACTATGATCTCCATTAATGTCGGTTTCACCCCTTCATTTCTGAAAATATGGCTGCGATCTTGGAGTATCGCCTACCCGCTCGGTATAATTATTATATTCTTTATTGGGCCACTGGTGCAGAAACTTGTGGGGAGATTGGTGGAGTAAAAAAGAAAAATTGGATCTCTATTGATAATTATTGTAGGCGATTGCATTTTGTGCTGGTGAATAAAAACAAGTTCAAATCCCATATTGCTTGCGATATTGACGGATATTGTCAATGGTTTGCTCTAAAGTAAGAGTCTTGTTAACCCCACTGATCATATTCTCAAATCTCTTTTCCAACATGGAAAGCGTTGCTTCATCATACAATAACTCCTGCTCGTTTGATTCTTCATGAAGCAATGTGTACATAGCCATTATTTTACTTTGGCTAGCATGCTCCATGTATTCATGCAATTCATTCTTTACAGCGCCGATTGTCATATAAAAAAAATTAATTATAAAGTTAAGAAAACATCCGAAAAAAGCAAACTGAATTGCCCAAAAACAAAACAGCCGCCCCATAAAAACTGGAGCGGCTGTTGCAAAATATCACATTCAAATTCTTATTCTTCTTCGTCGAACTGAAGTACATCTTTGTTAGCCATGAGGAGGTCAAACTCTTCTTTTGAACCAACAATCATGTCATCGAAATCACGCATACCAGTACCGGCTGGAATCAGGTTACCAGTGATAACGTTTTCCTTCAAGCCTACAAGGCTATCTGATTTACCGTTGATCGCTGCCTGTGATAATACCTTGGTTGTTTCCTGGAAGGACGCAGCTGAGATCCAGCTTTGTGTACCCAATGACGCCTTGGTAATACCTAACAACATTGGTGACGAAGTTGCAGGGTTAGCATCACGGTATTCAACCAGCTTTTTATCTGCACGACGCAGGCCGCTGTTTTCTTCGCGGAGTTCGCGGAGGGTAACAATCTGTCCTGGGTGTAACTTCTCAGAATTACCTGATTCAGTTACTACCTTCTTGTCATAGATCCAGTCGTTTTCGTCCATGAAATCGAACTTATCAACTGTATCTTCTTCAAGGAATTTAGTATCACCAGGATCAACGATGTTTACCTTACGCATCATCTGACGAACAATCACCTCAATGTGTTTATCATTGATCTTCACACCCTGCAAACGATATACTTCCTGAATTTCATTTACCAGATATTCCTGAACTGCGAAAGGTCCTTTGATAGACAGGATATCGCTTGGCGTTGTAGCTCCATCAGAAAGTGATGTACCTGCTTTTACGAAGTCACCGTCCTGAACCATGATATGACGTGTAAGTGGAACGAGGTATTTCTTAACCATACCTTCGCGAGACTCAACTATAATTTCACGGTTACCGCGTTTAACACTACCGAATGCAACCACACCGTCGATTTCCGCAACGATGGCCGGATTGCTCGGGTTACGTGCTTCAAACAACTCTGTTACCCTTGGAAGACCACCCGTGATATCTCGGCTACGACCCATAACACGTGGTATTTTTACAAGTACCTGTCCGTTATGAACTGTATCGTCAACGTTTACCACAATGTGAGAACCCACCGGTAAGTTATATAACTTTTGCTCCTTGCCTTCTACAATGATGGCCGGGATCTTGGTTTTATCTTTTGTTTCAATAACCACTTTCTCACGGTGACCTGTCTGCTCGTCAGACTCTTCGCGGTAAGTAACACCATCGATTACGCTATCGAACTTAACGGTACCACTGATTTCAGAGATGATTACCGCATTGAACGGATCCCATGTACAAATCACTTCGCCCTTGGCAATTTTCTTGCCATTGCTTATCTTAAGAATAGAACCGTAAGGAACGTTATTGGTAATCAACAGACGATCGTTAGCAATATCCACGATACGCACTTCACCCGTACGGCCGATTACAATAATCTGCTCTTCGCCTGATTCATCTTTATACTTGGTAGTACGAAGACCATCGAACTGGATAGTACCATCGAAACGGGCGACCATCTGAGATTCAGTAGATGACGAGTTCGCCACACCACCCACGTGGAAGGTACGAAGTGTCAACTGTGTACCTGGCTCACCAATTGACTGAGCGGCAATGATACCTACTGCATCACCCTTCTGGGTAAAGTATCCGGTAGCAAGGTTCTTACCATAACATTTTGAACATACACCACGACGGCTTTCGCAAGTAAGTACAGAACGTATTTCTACTGTTTCAATACCACTTTCTTCAATGCGCCTGGCCACATCTTCAGTGATCTCTTCACCGGCAGTTGCCAGTAATTCTTCGCTGATTGGGTCATACACATTGTGCAATGATGTACGACCAAGGATACGATCATATAATGGTTCAACTATATCTTCGTTATCTTTCAGAGCTGAAGTAGCAATACCACGGAGGGTACCACAATCTTCGAATGTAATAACCACATCCTGAGCAACGTCAACTAGACGACGAGTAAGGTAACCCGCATCCGCTGTTTTAAGGGCGGTATCCGCAAGACCCTTACGGGCACCATGGGTAGAGATAAAGTACTCCAATACACTCAAACCAACCTTAAAGTTAGAAAGGATCGGATTTTCAATGATTTCAGACCCTGACGAACCACTACGACGTGGTTTAGCCATAAGTCCTCTCAAACCGGCAAGCTGTTTTACCTGCTGTTTAGAACCACGCGCACCCGAGTCAAGCATCATGTAAACAGAGTTAAAACCTTGTTTATCAGCTGCCATCTCACGAATAAGCGTTTCAGTTACACGGGTATCTACGCGAGACCAGATATCAATTACCTGATTATAACGCTCGTTATTCGTGATAAGACCCATGTTGTAGTTATCCCAAACTTCGTCAACTTCCACCTGTGCATTGGCGATCAATTGCTCCTTAACATCAGGAACAGTAAGATCCTTAATGTTAAACGACAATCCACCACGGAATGCTGTACGGAACCCGAGTGTCTTGATGTCATCGAGGAACTGCACTGTTTTAGGGATGTTGGTATTTTTAAGGATAGAACCGATGATCTCACGTAAAGACTTCTTTGTAAGCAGTGCATTTACGAAACCATTTTCCTTAGGTACATATTGGTTAAAGATAACGCGACCTACAGTTGTTTCAATGAACTGCATCTTCAGGTTGCCTTCAGCATCACGCATATTTGCCTTGATCTTGATCCAGGCATGAAGATCAGCACGACCTTCATTATGTGCAATAACTACTTCTTCAGAACTATAGTATGCTTTGTTTTCGCCTTTTACCTTTTCAGTATCAGTTGATTTCTTACCCTTAGAGATATAATACAGACCGAGTACCATGTCCTGTGAAGGCAGGGTAATTGGCGTACCATTCTGTGGGTTAAGAATGTTATGTGAAGCCAGCATTAATATTTGAGCTTCAAGAATAGCCGCATTACTCAAAGGAACGTGAACCGCCATCTGGTCACCATCGAAATCCGCATTGAACGCCGAACAAACGAGTGGGTGAAGTTGGATTGCCTTTCCTTCGATCAGTTTTGGCTGGAAAGCCTGTATAGACAAACGGTGAAGCGTCGGGGCACGGTTAAGCATGATAGGATGGCCTTTCAGGATGTTCTCAAGAATATCCCAAACCACAGCTTCCTTACGCTCAACGAGTTTTTTAGCGCTCTTAACCGTTTTAACTATACCTCTTTCAATAAGCTTACGGATGATGAACGGTTTGAACAATTCCGCAGCCATATCCTTAGGTAGACCACACTCATGCAATTTCATTTCAGGACCTACCACGATAACCGAACGACCAGAATAGTCAACACGTTTACCCAACAGATTCTGGCGGAAACGACCTTGTTTACCTTTCAGTACATCTGAAAGTGATTTCAGCGCACGACCACCTTCAGCCTTAACGGCATTAGATTTACGGCTGTTATCGAACAGGGAATCCACAGCTTCCTGTAACATACGTTTTTCATTACGTAAGATTACTTCAGGAGCTTTAATTTCTATCAAACGCTTTAAACGGTTATTACGGATAATAACACGACGATAAAGGTCATTCAGATCAGAGGAAGCGAAACGACCACCATCCAATGGAACCAACGGGCGTAATTCTGGTGGAATAACCGGAATGTATTGCATAACCATCCACTCCAGGCGGTTTTCAATACGGGTATTCGCATCACGGAAAGCTTCTACAACGCTAAGGCGTTTCAATGCTTCCTGCTTACGCTGTTGAGAGGTCTCGTTGGCAGCTGCGTTACGAAGGTCATAAGAAAGCTTATCGAGGTCAATCCTCGACAACAGTTGCTGAACTGCTTCAGCACCCATCTTTCCGATGAATTTATTAGGATCTTCATCAGGCAGGTATTGGTTTTCCTTTGGTAAGGCATCCAATATTTCCAGATATTCGTCTTCTGTCAATAATTGCTGATGTGTGCTTTCAGACTCCTTAAGGTTCAGCTTGGTACGGATCATTTCTTCCGCCTCGCCAGCACTTACTACTACATAACGCTCATAGTAAACAATGCTCTCCATTTTCTTGGAGCTTACACCCAAAAGGTAGCCTATTTTATTAGGTAAGCTCTTGAAATACCAAATGTGTACAATTGGTACCACAAGCTTAATGTGACCAAGGCGCTCGCGACGTACTTTCTTTTCAGTCACTTCAACACCACAACGGTCGCACACAATACCCTTGTAACGGATACGCTTATACTTTCCGCAAAAGCACTCGTAATCCTTAACCGGGCCGAATATTTTTTCGCAAAACAAGCCGTCACGCTCTGGCTTGTAAGTACGGTAATTAATAGTTTCCGGCTTTAACACTTCGCCATAAGAGCGATCCAATATCGCATCTGGCGACGCGAGACTGATGGTAATTTTACTGAACCCAGGCCTTGGCCTGTTATCTTTCTTTATAGCCATTTTTAATTGTTTTAGTTGTAGAGACGTTATGCTTACGTCTTTTCATTTTTGAATCAGGAAAAAGAATTGCACTAATGTTATCCAGAGCCACAATTAATGCGGCTCTGGATTAACAATTTCTCCTACTCGAACTTAAGTTCGAGGCCTAAGCCTCTCAACTCATTCACCAATACGTTGAAGGATTCTGGTATACCTGCCTTAGGTACATTGTCTCCCTTAACAATTGCTTCATAAGTTTTTGCACGGCCTATGATATCATCTGATTTCAGTGTCAGTAATTCCTGCAGGATGTTGGATGCACCATATGCCTCAAGTGCCCAAACCTCCATCTCACCAAAACGCTGACCACCGAACTGTGCCTTACCACCCAGCGGCTGCTGTGTAATGAGACTGTACGGTCCGATAGAACGCGCGTGCATCTTATCGTCCACCATGTGGTGCAGTTTAATGATGTAAATGATACCCACAGTTGCTTTCTGGTGGAATCGCTCACCGGTTTCACCGTCATAAAGGAAGGTGTGACCAAAGTCCGGCAATTCAGCCTTAATAATTAGATCTTCAATTTCCTTAACCGAAGCACCATCGAAGATTGGTGTAGCGAACTTGATACCCAATTTTTCACCGGCCCAACCTAAGATAGTTTCATAGATCTGACCAAGGTTCATACGGGAAGGTACACCAAGTGGATTCAGTACAACGTCAACCGGAGTACCATCTTCCAGGAACGGCATGTCTTCTTCACGCACTATCCTTGCAACAATACCCTTGTTACCGTGACGACCCGCCATTTTATCACCCACCTTCAGCTTACGCTTGCTGGCGAGATAAACTTTAGCCAGTTTCAATACGCCCGCTGGTAATTCGTCACCGATGCTCAGGTTGAATTTCTCACGTTTGTAACGGCCTATTTCTTCGTTGAACTTGATGTTGTAATTGTGCAACAACTGGTTGATCAATCCGTCAGTTTCAGCTTCACCGGTCCAGCCTAATGGGTTAACATTAGCGTAATCGATAGAACCTAAAGTCTTCGAGTTGAACTTACCGCCCTTGCTCAGAACAGTTTCACCAAAGTTATTGGTAACACCCAATGAGTTCCTGTCTTTCAACAAGATCATCAGTTTTTCAAGCAGGAAGCCTTTCAACTCTTCCTTATTCTTGTCGTGTGTTTTATCAATTTTCTCAATCGCAGCTTTTTCACGAACTTTTGAGTTTTTGTCTTTTTTAGCGCGCTGGAACAGCTGCTTGCTGATAACGATACCTTCAGTTCCACTTGGAGCTTTCAAAGAAGCATCTTTAGCATCACCAGCCTTATCACCGAAGATCGCACGAAGCAGTTTTTCTTCAGGAGTTGGGTCAGTTTCGCCCTTTGGAGTGATCTTACCGATCAGGATATCGCCTTCCTTAACGTGGGCACCGATACGGATAATACCATGCTCATCAAGATCCTTAGTCGCTTCTTCCGATACGTTTGGTATATCTGGAGTCAACTCTTCCTCACCCAGCTTAGTATCGCGAACTTCAAGTTCATACTCATCGATATGCACCGATGTGAACCAGTCGTCACGAACAACTTTTTCATTGATCACGATCGCATCCTCGAAGTTGTACCCCTTCCAAGGCATGAATGCTACTTTCAGATTACGGCCAAGAGCCAGTTCACCTTCCTGCGTAGCATAACCTTCTGTAAGGAAGTCGCCTTTTCTTACTTTCTGTCCTTTACGAACAGCCGGGCGTAAGGTGATGCTTGTGCTTTGGTTGGTTTTCTTGTACTTGGTAAGTGTATATATCTTAAGATCGTCTTCGAAAGAAACAAGGCGCTCTTTCTCATCACGGTCATAACGTACATAAATGTGATCTGCATCAACGTACTCCACAACACCATCGCCTTCAGCGTGGATCTGGATACGAGCGTCACGAGCTGCCTTTGCTTCCAAGCCTGTACCAACAATCGGCACCTGTGGTTTGATCAGCGGAACCGCCTGACGTTGCATGTTCGATCCCATCAATGCACGGTTGGCATCATCATGCTCAAGGAACGGAATCAGGGACGCACTCAAACCAACGATCTGGTTAGGTGCAACGTCCATGTATTCAACTTCCTGAGGTTCAAGGATCGGGAAGTCACCTGTCTGACGTGATTTGATCTTATCTTCAGTAAAGTTACCCTTGTCATCCATAGGAATGTTGGCCTGTGCGATCTTAGCAAGGTCTTCCTCTTCTGCACTCAGGTATTTATAACTTTTCAGGTCAACCCTACCGTCCTTTACCTTACGGTAAGGAGTTTCAATGAATCCCATATCATTGATCTGCGCGTGAACACAAAGTGTAGATATAAGACCAATGTTTGGGCCCTCAGGAGTTTCAATGGTACACAAACGGCCATAGTGGCTATAATGTACGTCACGAACCTCAAAGCCTGCGCGCTCACGACTCAAACCACCAGGTCCGAGCGCCGAGATACGACGCTTGTGCGTGATCTCAGAAAGCGGATTGGTCTGATCGAGGAACTGCGATAACTGCGAAGTACCAAAGAATGAATTGATAACTGAAGAAAGTGTACGCGCATTGATCAGGTCAATTGGCGTGAACACTTCATTGTCACGAACGTTCATACGTTCGCGGATGGTACGAGCCATACGGGCAAGACCAACTCCGAACTGGGCAAACAACTGCTCACCTACAGTACGAACACGACGATTGCTCAAGTGATCAATATCATCAATTTCCGCCTTACCATTGGTCAAACGAACCAGATACTTAATGATGGAAATGATATCTTCCCTGCTCAATACCTTAGTCTTCAGGTTGATATCAAGACCGAGCTTACGGTTGATCTTGTAACGACCTACTTCACCTAAGTCATAACGCTTGTCACTGAAGAACAATTTCTCAATGATGCCACGTGCTGTTTCATCATCAGGAGCGTCAGAACCGCGTAACTGGCGGTAGATATGCTGAACGGCTTCCAACTCAGAGTTAGAAGTATCCTTGTTCAACGTATTATATATAATGGAGTAATCTCCGCTTACTTCTTCTTTTTGTAAGAATACAGTTTTGATACCCATCTGGAGGATCATTTCTGCGTTCTCTTCATCAAGTATACTGTCGCGGTCTAAAACCACTTCATTACGCTCAATGGTTACAACTTCACCGGTGTCCTCATCTACGAAGTCCTCGGTCCAGCTACGCAACACACGTGCTGCCAGCTTACGGTTAAGGTTTGCTTCGAGTGATTTTTTATCGCCCTTTACTTCATCGGCCATACCGAACAGATCGAGGATGTCCTTATCTGTTTCGTAACCGATAGCACGTAAAAGTGTAGTTACAGGGAATTTCTTCTTACGATCGATGTACGCATACATTACATTATTAATGTCTGTTGCGAACTCCATCCATGCACCTTTGAAAGGAATTACACGTGCACTGTAGATCTTGGTACCGTTAGGGTGAACACTCTGACCGAAGAACACGCCCGGAGAACGATGCAACTGGGAAACCACAACACGTTCTGCACCATTGATAACGAAAGTACCACGGGGAGTCATGTAAGGAATATTACCCAGGAACACATCCTGAACGATGGTTTCGAAATCAACGTGCTCCTCGTCATTACAACTCAGTTTGAGCTTAGCTTTCAGAGGAACGGAGTAAGTAAGTCCGCGCTCCATACACTCTTCGATAGTGTAACGCGGAGGATCGATAAAGTAGTCGAGGAATTCCAGCACGAAGATGTTTCGCGTGTCCGTAATTGGAAAATTCTCCTTGAATACCCTGAACAATCCCTCGTTGTCACGCTTATCAGGCGTAGTTTCAAGCTGGAAGAAGTCCTGGAACGACTGGAGTTGAATGGCCAACAGATCGGGAGTAGCGGCTACGTCATGTAGCTTTCCGAAGTTGTGCCTTCCGGCTGCGGTCTTTTTTTGCGGTATAGCCATAGTATTATATAAGTCCTATTTACACAATAAAAATCCTGTAAAGCAGGCCCAGCCCACTTTACAGCCAATAAAAAATACTAAAAAACAGTCAAAGTTGTTTCGTGCACGTATGTTCCCTAGAAAAAAGGAATGCAAAGATATGAAAGCAGGCCTAATTAATCAAAAAATGTTCTGATTTTTTGAAAAAAGGCACAGTTTTTGTGGTTAGGGGTGAATTTGGCGATATTTTAACGTTTTGTTATGTTAAAGCCAGCATAAAGCGCGACCAATGATGGCTTTTACAACCTTTTTTAACATTAAATTACGTTAACGTTTTCTTAAATAAATTGGAACGAAAATCTAGTGAGCATTAAAGTCACCCTTTACCAAAACACAGAACTTCTGGTAATCTGCTCCGAAATTAAGATTGGATATTTCTGACATTTCCGAAGCAGTTGTAGCCTCCAATGCGTTTGAATTTACAGAATCTAACTTTTCTCGACTTTGGCATTTCGTGCCAGAATTTAAGTAACCTCTGTTTAGCAGTATATTGGGTGCAAATGTGAATTTTATCACCTTCCAGATAGTATTGCAATATACTTCCAATTTGTAAGAAACTTACGTTCGTCTCATCGTATAACAAATGGCGCAAACTATATCTATACCTTACAGTAGAAGTATAAAAATCAATAATCTCTCGCTGTGTTGGCAAACGTAAATTAAAATTGAACGGCAAGGTGTCAATTATAACTCTTTTAAAATGAGCGTCGCATATTCTCTTCAATATTGTGGCCTGCCGACGATCTCCACCCGCATAAACTGTTTGCTGAACTTCATGCTGGGTAAGTGGTACATACTCCTCAAATTTCAAGGGAATATTCTGGCAAAGGGGTGCCGATATCGGAAATTGTGTCAGGTAATTATTCAAGGCCCAGCAATCCGAAACACTTCGTTCCATGGCCTTGAATACTTCAGGAACATCAATTAAGTTAGGATCCCTGGTCAGCAGCACAATAATATCCTTTTGAAGGTCGTCATACCTCAACAAATACAAAAGTGCCCGTCTCGCTTTTTCATTCGTGAATAATTCATAATCTCTACCTACAATTTTACTATTTATTCCAATCAGATGCAAGGTATATAGCGCCCCAATTCTTGCATGCATATTTGTGGATCTTTCAGCTACGTCAATTAAAGGTTGAATTGCTGCATCCTTTTTTGCTGCAATTGAAAACATGTCAACGGTGTAACCAATCCAATAGCCTTTATTGGTCTGAATGAACTTCCAGTCGCCATCAAGCCTTTTAATCAAATCCCCCAAAGGAGTCAAGGAATCTATTACAATATTTATCCCATGACCTTCAGTGGGTAAATATTCAGCCGAAGATTCGAAAACCGT
>CANCOG010000043.1 GCA_947379685.1 Flavipsychrobacter stenotrophus
TTGCCAATACAAACAAAGCAATCGCGCTATCGGGCTGGTTACCGCAAATAAATGCAGGTGTCAATTACCAGCACTATTTTCAGTTGCCAACTGCGTTCTTCAGGAATAACGGTGTACTTTCTCCAATCGCGTCGGGCGTAGCTAACTATTCAAATCCGCAAGTAAATGTGACCCAAAATATCTTCAGCAATGATGCCCTTTTGGCGGGCCGTGCGTCGAGGCTGAGTTTGCTGGCTGCCAAAGAAAACCTGAAAGTAACCGGAGTTGACCTGGTGGCAAACGTAAGCAAGGCATTCTACGATGTGCTGCTTTCTACTGAAAAAATAAAGGTGTACCAGGAAGACACCGCCAGATTAAGAAAAAACCAGGAAGATGCCTATCACCGCTATGTGAGCGGGATTGCAGACAAAGTTGACTATAAACAGGCCACCATTTCGCTGAACAATTCACTATCGCAACTCAAGAATGCGACTGAAGACCTCAATGGTAAGTATGCCCTGCTTCAGCAGTTGATGGGTAGCCCCACCGACGGCAAATTCACTATTAGTTTTGATACGGCACAGATGATGACAAACATCTATGCCGATACACTCTCACCACTTCATATGGAGCAAAGGCCGGAATACCGCCAGATGCAGCTCACCAAACAGATCACGCACCAAACCACGCTGTACTATCAAATGGGCTTCTTGCCAACACTGTCGGCGTTCTACAACTATAATTACCAGTTCCAGAGCAACAATAATGATGACCTCTTTGATAAAGCATACCCCAATTCATTTGCAGGGTTGCAGTTGACTATTCCCATATTCACCGGTTTCCGTCGCACGGAAAATGCGCACAAAGCAAGGTTGCAGGAACAAAGAATAGACTGGGACGAGGTGAACCTGAAACTTGCTATTTACACCCAATACCAGCAGGCACTTGCCAGCTACAAAAGCAACCTGTACTATCTCCACACCCAATCGGAAAACGTGAATATGGCGCGCGAGGTGTACAATATCATCAAGCTTCAATATAAAGAAGGGATAAAACCCTACCTCGATGTAATAGTGGGAGAGACCGACCTGCAGACTTCAGAAATTAATTACCTTAATGCCCTGTTCAACGTGCTGCAAAGTAAGATAAACCTGGAGAAAGCAATGGGCACCATACAGGTGAACCTATAAACAGCCGAAAATCAATCAGATCCAATACTTATAAAGTGAACACGCATGAATAAGTTGTTTTTTAAGGTAAGTATTTTAGTGGCAGGCAGCGTAATACTGAACGCATGCGGCGACAAGAAAGCAGATGCCCCCAACCCGGCGCTTATGCCCGTACCGGTTAACCTGTACGAGGTTCATCCGGAACACGCGACCTACTCTGACCAATACCCGGGTACCGTTGTCGCACTGGAGCAGGTAGATATCAGGTCGCAAACGGAAGGATATGTTACCGGCATCTTTTTCAAGGAGGGTGACCGCGTAAAGAAAGGCGAAAAACTGTATGAAATAGACCGGAGCAAGTACCAGGCCAGTTATGGACAAAGCCAGTCGGCAGTGCAGGTAGCACAGGCCAACCTGGAACAGGCACAAAAAGACGCAGACCGGTATGCTTACCTAAACGAGCATGATGCAGTCGCCAAGCAAACACTTGACCATGCCATGACCACATTGCAAAATGCAAAAAATCAGCTGGCAGCGGCAAAGCAGGATATGTCCAAAACCCAGACTGATCTCAACTATGCTGTTATCAGGGCTCCGTTCGACGGCACAATTGGGATATCCCAGGTAAAGCAGGGTGCATCTGTGATTCCTGGGCAAACCATATTGAATACCATTTCGTCTGATGGTCCGGTAGCGGTCGACTTTGTGATCAACGAAAAACAGATACCCCGTTTCACATTGTTGCAGCAGAAGAAACCGACAGCGGCTGACAGCATTTTCAGCCTGTTGCTGCCCGACAATTCAAAGTATGACCAGACCGGTGAGATCTACTTTATGGACCGTGGCGTAAACACACAAACAGGAACCTTGACCGTAAGGGTGAAATTCCCCAACCCGGCATCAATGCTTAAGCCTGGGATGAGTTGTAAAATCAGTGTCCGCAACCAGTCTGACACGGGTGTGCAGGTACTGATTCCCGGCAAGGCTATAGTTGAGCAAATGGGTGAATATTTCGTGTACCTGGCGAAGGACACGGCTATCATTTCCCCAAAAGATACGGCAGCAAATAAGGCGACACCTGTTCCCCACGCTATCCAAAAGAAAGTGACACTCGGACCAGCAATTGCGGACCGGGTGATTGTGAAAGCGGGCTTGCATGAAGGCGATGAGGTAATTGTTGATGGCGTGCAGAAACTGCATGACGGTTCGTTGATCAAGAAGCCAGCCAACAAATAACATAGCAAGAAAGCCTTTCCTATATTTCAGATTCAGTTGCAATAAACTTTCACCAGGGAACTCATTATGATAGCGGATACTTTTATAAAACGGCCTGTTACAGCGATAGTCATTTCCATAATACTGCTGATGGTAGGTACTATTTGTATCATCAACTTACCGGTAGGTCAATACCCGGAAATAACACCGGCAACGGTTCAGATCACGGGCCAATTCACCGGAGCCGATGCACTTACGGTGGAGCAAACGATGGCAACACCGGTTGAAGCCCAGCTTAACGGCACACCTGGCATGCAGTACCTGCAAAGCAACAGTACGAGCAATGGTGCCATGACCATTAATGCTGTATTTGCTGTAGGCACAAACATTGACGTTGCAACTACCGATATACAGAACCGTGTCGCTATTGCCACTCCCCAGCTTCCCGACGTAGTGAAACGCCTGGGACTTACGGTGAGAAAAAGGAACCCGAGTATACTCATGCTAGTGGCCATTTATTCGCCGGACAGCTCTCATAATGTTACCTTCCTTGATAACTACACCAACATATTTGTACGTGATGCGTTGCTTCGCGTAAAAGGAGTGGGCGATATCTTCAGTCGCACCGATGACTTCAGTATGCGTGTATGGTTGAAACCCGACAAGATGGCCAGCTACGGGCTTTCTGCAACCGACGTTACCAGCGCCCTGGCCGAGCAGAATGTGCAGGTGGCTGCAGGCTCAGTGGGTGTTCCGCCGCAGCAGAGTACACAGGTTTTCGAATACAGTCTCTTAGTGAACGGAAGGATCAACAAGGTTGCTGATTTTGAGAACATTGTTGTTAAGACAGTCCCTTCATCGGGGCAGTTGGTTTATTTACGGGACATTGCCAGGGTAGAACTTGGGAAATTTGCCTATGCCAGTAATTCATTTGTGGATGGCAAACGAGCTTCTTATCTGTTGGTATACCAGGCCCCCGGCAGTAATGCATTGGAAACAGCCCAGGGCGTTTATGACAAGCTGGAGGAAATGAAAAAGACCTTCCCCACCGGAATTGACTATAGCGTTCCATTCGAATCAGTAACTGTTGTGAAGGTTTCCATGCACGAAGTTATTCTTACGCTGCTGCAGGCGCTGGGCCTTGTTGCGATCGTGGTGTTCCTGTTCCTTCAAAACTGGCGGGCAACACTTATTCCGTTGCTGGCAATCCCTGTTTCCATTGTGGGTACATTCATCTTCTTCATTCCACTGGGCTTCACCATTAATACGCTCACTATGTTCGGGTTTGTGCTGGCCATAGGTATAGTGGTAGATGATGCCATTGTTGTGGTAGAAGCCGTGCAACACTATATCGATTTTAAGGGGCTGTCGGCCCGGGAAGCCACAAAGCGAGCCATGAGCGACATATCGGGCCCTGTTGTTGCCATTGCACTTATACTTGCAGCGGTGTTCATTCCCGTTGGCTTTATTCCCGGCATTGTGGGTCGGTTGTACCAACAGTTCGCAATCACGATCGCGATCTCTGTTATGCTGTCTGCTTTCGTGGCACTTTCGCTTACCCCAGCTCTGTGTATCCTGTTGTTGCGCAAATCGCAGGTTAATAAAGAAGCCCGTGGATTGAACATGTTATTTTACAAATTCAATAACTGGTTTGAGCGTTTTGCCAACAGTTATACGAAGGGTGTTCACCATTCTATAAAGGGTGCAAAGCTGGTCATCATCATTCTTGTATGTATTTGTGCGGGTACAGTAATGCTGTTCAAGGAAAAGCCAACTGGTTTTATACCTACGGAAGATGAAGGAAGGATATTCATTACTTTCGAATTACCTGAGGCTTCTTCAACCGTTCGTTCACTGGAAGTGATCAAAAAAATAATGCAGGTGGTAAAGGAAACCCCGGGCGTTGGCCACTTTGCTGCCCTGGGCGGACTGAATGTAATTACCTTCTCTACCAAGTCCAACAGCGGGAGTATCTTCTGCCAGCTAAAACCCTGGGACGAACGCACCAACGAGACGGAACAGGTGCCAGGTATAATAACGGAACTACAAACCCGCATAGCCAAGGCAGGCATCAAGCAGGCCAATGTTGTGGTGATCTCACCGCCACCGATCCCCGGACTCGGGCAGACGGCCGGCTTCAGTATGCAGATACAACAAAAGGAAACTGCCGATGATGTGGCGGCATTCGAAAAGGTGGTGCGCGGCTTTGTAGCTGAGGCCAACAAAGATTCAGTTATTGGCAGTGCCTTCAGCTTTTATGGCGCACATACCCCCAGTTACAAAATTGATGTAGACCGGGAAAAATGTAAGAAACTGGGCGTTGCTGTATCGGAAGTGTTCAGTGCCATACAAACCTACATGGGCAGCTTTTACGTTAATGATATCAGCCTGTATAGCCGCAACTTCCATGTTATGGTGCAGGCAGATACCAACTACCGTACAGCAATTACCGACCTGGATAAATACTATGTACGCAACCAGCAGGGCCAAATGCTGCCATTGGGTACACTGGTGAGCTACAAACCCGTAGAGACAGCACCGCTCATTTCCCACTTCAACATCTTCAGGTCGGCCGAGGTGAATGGATCGCCGAAGAAGGGCTTCAGCAGCGGCCAGGCGATTGAAGCGCTTAAGAGAATTGCAGCACGTACATTACCTAATGGCTATGGGTATGAGTTCTCCGGCCTGAGTTATGAAGAAGTTCATGCGGGATCATCTTCCATTTACATCTTTATGCTATCCATCGCATTTGTGTTCCTGTTCCTGGCAGCACTGTATGAGAGCTGGTCTATACCGTTCTCTGTGTTATTCTCGGTTCCCGTAGGTGCTTTCGGGGCAATACTTACGCTCACTTTTGTTCCGAGCCTTACTGATAACGTTTATGCGCAGATCGGATTGATAACCTTGATCGGGCTTTCAGCTAAGAACGCCATTCTTATCGTAGAGTTTGCCAAGGAGCGTGTGGATATGGGCGAAGATTTGATCCACGCAACACTGGATGCGGTTAGGCTACGCTTGCGTCCTATCATTATGACATCGCTTGCATTTATACTGGGAGTAATGCCCCTCGTACTTGCAGAAGGTGCCGGTGCCGTAGCCAGGCGCACCATCGGTTTTACGGTACTCGGGGGAATGGTTGCAGCAACGTCGCTGGCCATCTTTATTGTTCCAGTGTTATTTGTGGTTATCTGCAGGATATCTTACGCAAGAAGGGTGGCAAAGCCTTTGGCAACGGGAGAATAAAATGAACTTTTAAAATATAAACGCCCAAAATTGTCAGACAACAATTTTGGGCGTTTATATTTTTATTGGGTGGGTATTTGATCTTTTGCTATAAGCGGGCTAGCTCTTCTACCTTTTATCCCTGCTATTCAAGCCCCGGGAATGCGAAAGTCAATCCAATGTCCGCTCAAGATCTACGAATGCTATTGAGAACTTCCTCTCAAGCATTTTTACTACCTGATCAGTGTTATGTTGCCGTTTTGCCTTACTTTTTTACCATTCTTTAATACTCCGGAAACGGTATAGATATAGACTTCGATCGGTTGGTCAACGCCCTTGAACTTTCCATCCCAACCCTGACTTTTATCTGTTGTAGAAAACACCATATTGCCCCAGCGGTTATAAATGCTAAAACTGTAGCTGTTCACCATTGCATCGATATATAGTGGAATAAACTCGTCATTGTGCCCATCGTGATTTGGCGTAAAGCCGCTGGCCAATCTGAAGTGCTCACATTCGTCATAGTATACGTAAAATGAATCGGATGCGTAACAACCATCATAGCCAAGTGTCAGCACATATATTCCCGAGGTTGAGTCGGATGCAGGATAGACGAAATCATTTTGCAAGGTTGAAGTAAAGCCTCCAGGTCCGCTCCATAAGTAAGAATAGGGAGCAGTGCTATCATAATTGTAGCAGTACAACTGGAAAGTATCTCCGGAACAAACAGGATAATTCCATGTAAAATACAATACCGGGTTGGGCTTTATGGTTACCGAGGTAGTATCTGTTGCAGAGCAACCACCCATGGTTACGGTTACTGTGTAAATCCCGGCTGTAACTGACCCACTAATAGAAGGGTTTTGCACGGCAGAGGAAAATCCTCCCGGGCCTGCCCAGCTAAAAGTGACTCCTGAAGTTGCGCATGTCGCAAACAGACTAAGAACAGAGTCCTGGCAAACCGGGCCGCTGTTAGCCGCATGTGGTGCTGCAGGCCCACCTGGCGCTGTAAGTGTTACTGGTCCGACAATATTCCCCGGACAACCAGTTGTAACCACAGAAATGCTGTCATATGTACCAGCCGCGAGTGATCCAATTATTATTTCCCCTGTACCAGATGCAGTCGCCGAGAGTGTATGGAACGACCCGCCAAACCAGTACCGGATAGTATAAGCCGCAGAAGGCGTAAATCCACCAACAGTTATAGTTCCATCAGTTCCGGTGCAGGTAGTAGGATCGGTAAATGCCCCAATTGTAAGAGCACCGGCTGCAGGTGGCTGGGTAATTGTTACAGATTCAGAGTCGATGCAACCTGTGCTATCCGTTACAAGGACGGTGTAAGTACCTGCAGGCAAGTGTGTAGCTGTAGCAGTTGTTTGTACCGGAGTTGTGCTCCAGCTATACGTATATGGAGCATAACCAGTAACAGGCGTAGCTGTAACAGTGCCGGAACTATCGGCATAGCAAGACAGATTGGTACCGGATATTGTTGAGACCATGTGCCCACCGGTTATATTAAATGTGTCGGTATAGCTGCATGCGCCATTCGTGGCTGAGACAATGTAGGCAGTGTTTACCATTGGCGTAGCAACCGTGGTACCGCAGGTATCACAGCTCAGACCTGTTGAAGGTGACCAGCTATACGAAAAAGAGCTATCGGTAGTGCCCAATGTCAGGCTCGTACCTGCTCCAAAGCAAACAGCAGTATCAATGCGCCTGTTATGACTATGCATCGATCCGCTGCCGGGAGCCACCGTGGTATACAATGTATCGTTACAACCAAATCCGGCATAGTGCGTCATCACCAGCGCATAGGTAACGGGGGCACTGCCAACCGGCACGTTAACGCTCGTTGCAGAGCCGTAATAGGTAGAAAAAGTGGCGGAATCATACCAAGCATAAACGGAGTCGCCGGGAGGGGCATTCAGCGTAACGAACGAATCGCATGAATAGTTAGCAATGGCAAACAAACCATAGCCTACATCGGCATAGCCGTAGCCGAAATGGCCACCGTAGCCACAGTCGCCACTTGAGAACTCCAGGACAATTGTAGAACCACCCAAGCCAGAAAGATTCGCACTGCCGGTTGTCCAGCCTCTGAATAATACATTGGAAGAAGCAATGGAATGAGAAAAGCCATACAAAATGGGCCCGGACAGGAAGAAAAACTGTGCGCAGCTTACTGCTGAACCAGTAGCCGAATCATAGGCACTGATAGCGAAACGGGGCTGAGCAGGGGCTGCATGACTCGGATCTTCTAATACTGCAGCCCACCTGAACAAAATACTATAGTCAGCGGAACCAGTTGGCACATGCACAAAATACTTAATGGTTTCAGCTTCACTTCCGGTATTCGTATTTCCCAGCTTGAACGAATGGCTACCTCCACCCGGAGCAACGACAGGGAAAAACCCATAAGGGTCAGAACCTGTGCCTGAAGTGATCTGGAACCTGGTAGGGTATGCTGTTGCAGCAGTGGAAGTTGTGGTCAATATCGGGCAGCAGGATCCTACAAAATAGTCCCAGCCACTGAAGGTGCCGGTTTCAAAATCGATATTTGGCAACGACATGGTTTGGCTATTGGCTTTTATATTAAAAATGCAGATAGCCAGGAAAGGAAGGATATATTTCAGTTTCATAAAATTGGAGAGTGTTTTTACTGATTGTTTATAATAAGACGGCTGCTATGTGTAATTGGTTGGGCAATATTAAACATTTTTACCAGCATGCAATTATTTTATAATGATTCCTTGCAATTTGGCCTTAAACAATTACTAACGCAGTTTAGACGATTTCACCTGAACCATACAAAAAACGCTGGTTGAAAGCAGTTTTATTGTAGCTTTATATCCTCTTACTAACCGATGCGGGAAGGCCAGTTTATAAAGCGGAATATTAAAAGATGGGAATCTTACCAGCAACCTACCGAAAACCCGGATGAGGTGGCCAGGCAATTTACCTACCTCGTAGACGACCTTTCTTATGCAAAGACATTTTACCCCAATAGTAACACGATAAGATATATTAATGGCATCGCTGCCAATATCTACCTGTCCATCTACAAAAACAAAAAGGAAAAGAGCCGCCGGCTTATTACGTTCTGGACACATGAACTGCCGCTCGTCATTCGCAGGCAACATAAACTGCTATTGTTTGTATTCCTGTTCTTCCTGGCTTGTATTTTTCTGGGTGTCTTTTCAGCCTATAATGACCAAACTTTTGTTCGTGCAGTGCTTGGCGACACCTATGTGGACATGACCGAACAGAACATTGCCTCGGGCCACCCCTTCGATGTGTACAATGGCGGCAACGAACTCACCATGTTCCTGAAAATAGCCTTTAATAATGTGCGGGTTGCGTTTATGACCTATATATTTGGTATTACCTGTGGTGTTGGAACAGTCTATCTCTTATTTCAGAACGGGCTTATGGTTGGGGTGTTTGAATATATGTTCTTCCATCACCAGCTGGGTATGCGGTCATTGTCGGTAATACTTATACATGGTACACTTGAACTCTGGTCGATCGTAGTTGCAGGTTGTGCCGGGCTTATGCTAGGCAATGCCATTCTGTTCCCAAAAACTTATACCCGTATTGAGTCATTGAAAAGAGGTGCGAAAGACAGTATCAAGATCATCATCTCGCTTGTCCCTGTGTTTATTGTTGCGGCATTTTTTGAAGGCTTTGTAACCCGTCATACTGAAATGCCTATCTGGCTGAGTATTCTTATACTGGCTGGCTCCGCTACTTTTATAATCTGGTACTTTATAATTTACCCCATCAAACTCAACAAGCAAGCCCAGCATGAAGCGCACCTGGAATAAGTACATTTACCTCCTGGCTTCGGGCTTATTTGTAATAACAGCCTGTGTTCAAGCCGCAGATTCTGCGACAAGGGCCATTACCCCATCGCAATGGAAGCAACTGGCCACAGACAAGGCTTTTACCTACAAAAGTGAAATTGAACAGCTCAAACCTACTCCTAAAGAATCATCGCACTTTTTAGAACAGCTTTTGTTGTTACTGCTTCGTTTCTTCAGTTCTGGAATCGGCAGGTTAATATTGTGGGCAGCAATATTAGCTCTACTCATACTGATATTGAATTATGTACTTAAAACGAATCAAAATTTCCTTTTCGGCAGAAAAAGCAAACGACTAAAAAGCGCAGGGCTGCCGGAAACTGACGACAACTTCGCCACTGCCAACTGGGAGCAAAAGCTACAACAGGCGTTGCTGGAAAAAGACCTTCGTTTGGCTGTAAGGTATAGCTATATGTGGTTGCTGCATATGCTCAATGAGCGGCAACTCATCAGGTACACAGCCGACAAGACCAACTTTGAATATGCTTGCGAACTGGAGTCTACTCTGTTCAAGCAACCCTTCAGGCAACTTTCGCGGAAGTATGAATACACCTGGTATGGGAACTATCCGTTGTCTGCGGCAGAATACAACGAGTTCATTGACCTGTTTACTCACGTTCGTAAACAACTGGGGCAATGATGAGGTATTACTATCGTAACCTGGCGGGGCTTTTGTTTGTGGTCTTAACACTAATTGGTGGAAGCGGCTGCACCTCCAAGTCCGACCAACAAAAATGGGTCATCTCTCTGAAAAAGGAAGACAAAAAACCCTATGGTACTTACCTGGCCTATAATTCCCTCAAACAATTTTTCCCTGAATCCACCATACAGGATCTTTCCCGGAAGTATACCTTCAGTAACCTGAACGACAATATGAACTACGGCACAAAGGGGCCGAATGTTATGATATTGGTCGCACTAAATTTCCAGCTCTCTGAAGGCGAATGGGATCACCTCCGGCAGTTTGTAAGAAATGGCAATGAGGTAGTTCTGTTCTGCAGCCGGATGGACACCAAGATAGAAGCGGATCTTAACTGTATTAAAACGGCTGGCAGGGAGGAATACAGACTGAGCGCACAGGACACAAGTGAAAACCTCAATATGCTCTCACTTACCGGAAACGACCAGAAAAAATATGGTTACAAGGGACGTTACATAGGGGGGAGTTTCGGTAGCTTTAGTGAAACGGATGACACCGCATCGAACGAAGATGAAACCTATTATACGCTGGCCGACACACTGGGCTATTCAAACGGCAAGCCAAATTGTATTCGTTTCCAGATGGGCAGGGGCCATGTGACGCTTCATGCAGCCCCGCTGGCATTGAGCAATTACTTCCTGCTACAGGATGGCAATATCAACTATCTGGCAGGAATCTGGAGCACTCTACCGCGCAATATAGACCATATATACTGGGCCGATTTTTACAGGAGGGTTGGAGCTGCATCGGCTAAGGGGTTGTGGCAATTTCCTGCGCCAAGGAAGGGTATGTTGCTTTTGCTGTTCCTGGCAATTGTTTATGTATTGTTCATGATGAAGCGCAGGCAGCGCATCGTGCCAATTATCCCTCCCCTCCGCAATGATTCGGTTTCTTTTGTTGAAACGGTTGGGCGCCTATACTACAACAAGGGTAACAACACCAACCTTGCCGAGAAAATGATACAGCAATTCCTGGAATGGGTGCGTATTCATTACTTCCTTAACACCAATTTGCTCAATGATGATTTTATCAGCCACCTTGCAGTAAAGTCGGGTAGCACCGAAGCTGAGGCGCAGGGGCTTGTGCAAATGATCATTGAAGTGAAACACAGCGGTACAAAAATTGATGATGCTTATCTTTACCAGTTATACCACACCATTCAACATTTTTATAAAAAACACCAGCAATAATGGAACTGCCAGAATCAAGTAATATACCCCGCCAAAACCCTGACCCACTGGGTGAGATCATCTCCCTTGTTCAGGAACGGATACACCAGGTAATTGTAGGCCAGGATGACATGGTTGAACAGCTGATGGCAGGATTACTTGCCGACGGACACATTCTGATAGAAGGTGTTCCGGGCGTTGCAAAGACGCTTACGGCTAACATGCTCTCCAAGCTGATCAGCACAAGGTTTTCACGCATCCAGTTCACGCCTGATCTTATGCCGAGTGATGTGCTGGGTACGAGTGTGCTCAATCAGCAGTCGGGTAGTTTCCAGTTCCGGCCCGGTCCTATTTTCAGTAATATTGTATTGATCGACGAAATAAACCGCGCCCCTGCAAAAACACAGGCAGCATTGTTTGAAGTGATGGAAGAACGCCAGGTTACCATTGACGGGCAAACGCATAAGATGCAGTCTCCCTTTATGGTTATCGCCACACAAAACCCAATAGAGCACGAAGGCACTTACCGGCTGCCCGAAGCACAGCTGGACAGGTTTATGATGAAGATTGTGGTGGGCTACCCTACCCTTGATGAAGAAATTAAGATCCTCGAACGCCACGATGGGCAGATAATGGCCGACCTGCTGAAAGAAATACAGCCGGTGATCACGCCGGAGGCGCTGTATTCGGCACGGCAGATCATCCGTAAAACGCATATAGAAGCCAAGCTGATCGCATTTATTGCCCGCATCATTCATGAGACGCGCAATGACCGCAGTCTTTACCTGGGTGCGTCACCGAGGGCATCTATTGCGCTGATGCAAATAGCAAAGGCATTCGCAGTTTTGAAGGGCCGCAATTTCGTGATCCCTGAAGATATATTGCAGGCAGTGAATCCTGTTCTCAGGCATAGAATCAGCCTTACGCCCGACAGGGAAATGGAAGGGGCTACGCCAGACGATGTGTTGAAGGAGATCATTGGGCGAATGGAAATACCTAGATAAATTAAAAAGTAAAAATTAAAAAGTAAAAAGGTGTTTTAGTCATAAGTCGTGAGTCGTAAGTCATAAGTCGTAAGTCATAGGTGGTGAGCATAGCATGTGGGAGGTAAAGAGTAAGAATTTGAGATGAACGCAGGGCAGGACTTGATGCAAATGAACAAAACCCTATTGAATACAGTTTGATTTAAGACACCAAACCAAAGCAATACAACGTGAAATTTATCAGAAAATACATTGGCGATCTTTTCTTCAACAACAGGTGGTTCCTGTTGCTGGGGGGCTGTGCTATGGTGTTTTTTGTCTCGTTCTTTTCTCCCTGGCTGTACAGGCCTGTGCTATCGTTTACGATGGTGATCTTCCTGTTTACGGCCGTCGACTATTGCCTGTTGTTTTTTGTGAAGGGCGGGATAAAGGTCAGGAGAATTATGGCGACGAGGTTCAGTATTGGTGCTGACAATAAAATAACTTTGTTCATTGAAAACAGTTTTCCTTTCAAAATAAAGGGCACGTTCATCGATGAAATTCCTGTGCAGTTTCAACAGCGGAATTTCTCTCTGAACCTCACTATCCAATATCAGTCCGAGAAGACTGTAGACTACACATTGAAGCCGCTCTCCCGGGGGGAGTTTGGGTTTGGATATGTGATGTGCTATGTATCCAGCCCGCTTGGGCTGCTGCAACGGCGATTCAAACTAGCGGCTGAAGAAACGGTAAAGGTCTACCCTGCCTTTCACCTGCTGAGAAAGTACCAGTTACAGTCCATTGCATCTACCGACCAATCATTACCGGGGCTCAAAAAACTACGTAAACTGGGCCACAGTCTTGAGTTTGAGAAAATAAAAGAGTATGTGCCCGGTGACGATGTCCGGACCATAAACTGGAAGGCAACCGCCCGAAGCAGCAACATGATGGTGAACATGTTTACCGACGCCCGCCAGCAACAAATCTATTGCCTCATTGACAAGGGCCGGAACATGAAAATGCCGTTTGAGGGGATGACCCTGCTCGACTATTCTATAAACGCCGCGTTGGTACTGCTCAACGTTGCCTTGCTCAAGCAAGATAAAGCTGGGCTGATCACGTTCTCCAACAAGGTGAATGACATTATACCGGCAGACCGCCGCAACGACCAGATGCACCGCATTCTGGAAACATTGTATAACCAGCAGACACAGTTCAAGGAGAGCGATTATGAGGCTGTATGGAGTACCGTACACCGGAGGATCACCCAGCGTAGTTTAATTTTGCTGTTCACCAATTTCGAGACATATTCATCTCTGGAGCGGCAACTTCCATTTTTGAAACAGCTGGGGCGCAATCATCTGGTTTGCGTGATATTTTTCCAGAACACCTTGCTCGAACAAATAAACCAGTCGGCACCCGACAATATGGAGGGCATTTACATAAAAACAATTGCCGACCAGTTCTCTTACGAGAAAAGGCAAATAGTTAAGGAGCTGCGCAGGCATGGCGTGTTATCCATACTTACTACTCCCCAAAACCTAAATACAGACGTCATTAATAAGTACCTGGAGATGAAGGCAAGGCAGATGGTGTAGGGCCTTTATCCCGGTCACTTACTCCTGATGTCGTTCATTTAAGGTTTCGCGCCAAGACGCGGAGGCGCAGTTCCCAGTTTATTCAATCATGGTCGAATTATTTTGAAACTAAGCCGCAAAGAAAATCCCCTTAGTTTGTAGCGGTGCCAGTAGATTACTTTCAGTATTTTTATGGCATCACTTAAAATTAAGCGTTGATGCACCGTTTGCTGAATACCGTTTTACTGATCTTGTCGCTGGTGGCATGTGCGTGGTATTTTGCGATATACGGACAAGAGTCATACCCGTTTTGCGCCGACTCTATGGGTTACTACATGTATCTACCGTCGACGGTCATTTATCATAATCATAAGGCGCTCGATTGGTTACCTAAGGAGCAGCATTTTGATAATAGTGTGCGGTCATACCTCACACACCTTGAAGAGGATGGAGGCCGCTCTCCGAAAGGGTATATCATGATCAAGTATACCTATGGTGTTGCCGCATTCGAACTGCCGTTTTTTGCTATAGCACATGCCTATGAAAAAATGACGGGTAAGGATGCAACGGGCTATTCCGTCACGTACAGGTACATGGTGAAGGTTGCCTCCGTGTTTTATGCGCTGCTCGGCCTATTCATACTTTATCGCATTCTGAAGGTCTTTTTCGATGCAAACTACGCTTGCACAGGCACTTTGCTGGTGTTGATGGGAACCAACTTATTCTGGTTTACGTTCCATCAGGCAGGTATGGCTCACCCTATTGTATTCTTCCTGTATGCCAGCCTTATCTACCTCACTATTCTCATTCATAAAACACAGCAGTTAAAGCACTTTTTACTGGCTGGTCTGACCGCCGGATTTATAACGATCATCAGGCCCACCGACGTTATCTGCCTGCTGATACCTCTGCTGTATAATGTGTATAATAGCGCGACTTTCAGGCAGAAAATTGCGCTTCTAAGTGATAACATCAAGAGCATTGTACTTTTCGCTTTTGCATTTATGTTGCCCATAATCCCGCAGTTGCTTTACTGGAAAAAATTTGCCGGTAGCTTCTTCTATTACAGCTATGGCAAGGAAACATTCAACTGGCTTCATCCTAAAATTATGGAGGGGCTGTTTTCATTTGCAAATGGCTGGTTCATTTATACGCCCGTCATGTTGCTGGCTATCGCCAGGTTGTTGTTGTTTCGAAAAATCAGGCCGGTGTTATTATTATCCGCTGCGCTGATACCATTGTACATCTACATCATTTACAGCTGGTACTGCTACAACTACATTAATGGACTCGGCTCCAGGCCCATGATACACCTCTACCCGCTGCTGGCTATACCGCTGACTGCCTTTTTACAGTTTATCGCTACGCGAAAATTACTTGTGAAATTATTGCTCTCCGGTGTGGTAGTGTTCTGCGTAGCACTCAATCTTTCATTTACCCTGCAGCAAGCGCGCGGCATCATAGTAAGCGAAGAAGCCAACAGAGCCTATGTCACGCATATGTTGTTCAGGATGCATCCTGACTATAATGACATGGTTTTGTACGATGTTCAGCAAGTGCAACCTGCAATCAATTCGGTAAAAAAGGTGGCGACTATTGCGTGTGAAAACTATGAAGATTCAACATCGGACCACTTTGTAAAAGACCCAACCGGTGCCAGCAAGTATGTCTATCATATGGCAGACGATGAAGAATACCACCCGAAGAATATTACCGTTACCTACCATCGGGAATTGTTTAAAAATGCTCAATGGATAAGGTGCAGCGGCAAGTTTATGTGTCCTAAACTATATGCCTACCACAAACACTTGCTCACGCTGGACCTGGTAAGGAATGGAAAAACTTATAGCTGGACCGGTTGTAAGATCGACAATAAAATTGGCCTCGCTGAACCGGGAGTAAACCCAGCTGAATTTACCTTTAGCCACAATGCATTAAACCGGTGGGGCGAAGTGCATTTTTTCATTAAAATTCCGCCAGAAATTGTCGAAGGCGACCTGATAAGATTAGATATCTGGAATATAGGTAAGCAGGAAATGTATATGGACGATACTTGTTTGGAACTGTATGGGGATAAGGATTGAGTACTTTCAGGACAATAAGGGTGAAAAATTAAAACAATTAAACCAGCCCTAATCCGAATCATTGTCAAATAAAGTTCCAAAAGGATTGGGCGG
>CANCOG010000044.1 GCA_947379685.1 Flavipsychrobacter stenotrophus
AGGTCCTTCATTCAGCGCCACCCAGTAGCCATCGTACAATTGTCTGGTAATATCTGTTTTGCTGTTACCTGTAAAGCATTTTGTGGCTGTGAGTCGGATATACAGGTTTCTATCTTCATCATAAAGGACGGTTTGCTCCGGAGCTTCACTTACTGTACGAAAGCGGTACTTCACTTCATTTTTTACCACATTTATCTCTTCCCACTTACCTTCACCTGCCTTAATGAAGTAATCATACAAGCCATTGGCCTGGTCGTAATAATAGACAAAGGCACGACCATTATCCTTAGCTCCAGCCGCAAAGGCACACAGCAGCAATAAACAGCCACAGATAAATTGTTTCATAAGTAATGTATCTGGTGTGTAAGGTAATATAAAGTTGGGAGGTGTGGAAATACCGGTAGTTGTTTAAATATTAGCAAAATAGGTGGTTGAGGTAGCTCATTTGTTTTAACATTTTCTTTAGTTTGGCACGGAAATTGCATTTAGTATCGTAATTGAATTTTTACGGATTTACAATTGAGTTGCAGGTTTGTCCATAGCATTCAATGGGTTTCATGTGTTATTTGGTTACAATGCATGTGCTGCCCTTCGAAAAAGGCTAACAAATATTGCAACAACAAATGAACTTAATTTACTATTTTTAATCTCAAATACCCGCTTCTTATGAAAAAGCTATTCTTACTGGTGGTGTCTGTGACCTTGACCCAACTACTTACCGCCCAAATTGTTGGGGGCATCGGTTATTTGCAAGGCAAGTTCCTGGAGGTAGGCGTAAATCAAAATGGTTCCTTTGGTTCGGGCTCAACAGCACCGCCAAGCGGCTACCACACCAGTACCGGCTCAAGTGCACTCGGGGGGCTGGGTGAAGCCTACGACTTCGGACACGACGGATGGACAACCGGCAGCCCTTCTTATTTTGCTGACTATACTAATTACGGGGCACCTTTTGAAGGATGGTTCATTGAGGCGGGAGGCACAATGAATACTTTTAACGCAATGACCAGTTCCGGGTTTGGTACAGGGGCCAGCACTGTAGCCTATAGCAAACGGGGCGGTACAGCCACGTTAGATCAGTCAGGCTCCGCATTCAGTGGGCAGTTGGTCATTAATTCTGAAACACGGGTTGATACATTTGCGTCCTGGGTTCTTGTGAAAGTAAGGCTTCAAAACGTGGGCAGCACGCCGCTCAGTAATGTATATTACATGCGCGCGTCTGATCCCGATAATAACAATACGTACGTCACTCATAATAGAATCAAATACCAGGGAGACTCTGTTCATGGTACCCTCGTTTCTTCAACTACTACCCCTACAGGCGCTTCCTCACCTACTTACTTCGGCCTTGGTACCAGGGATCCACGTGCTAAGGCATTTATTTGTGGGAGCCCGCCTATTACAGACCATGCTTCGGCAATTTTTGGCGGTGGAGTTTCGGCATATTCCTACACGCCATCTTATATCAGTACCGGAGATTTAGCAACTGGTATCGTTTTTAAACTGGGTACGCTCGCGCCGGGTGCTATTACATCGCTTTCTTATGCATACATGTTTGATGACACGGCCTCAATAGATACATTGTTTCCTGTAGTTTTTGGGTCACGCCATGATAGTTTTGAAGTAGACCTCAGGCACTATTGTAATGGTCCTGATCTTACAGATCATACGCTGCACTTTCACCCCGGCTCGTGGGTAAAGACATGGTGGGGCGATGGAGCCGTTGATACTTCTTCTTTAATACCTGGTTTTGGTACCGGTGTCACCAGTTTTTCTCATAATTATGATCTTTCGGGGAGCTATACGCTCAAGCAGGTTTTATATCTGGGCCCTGCTGCGGTTGATTCGGTACATATTACCTATAACCATGTCCGTTGTACCGGTATACCCATAAGTTTTTACCTGAGGAACGATAATAATTGTACCATGGATAGTCTGGAATATAATGTTCGTGGTTCGGTCAGGGTTGCGGTCGACTCTAATGGTGTTACGATTGATACAGTTTCCTGCATCAGTGGTTTATATTATAGTGCGTCGGGCGGCCCCGGCGATATCTATACTTTCAGGGTTATTTCATTGCCAGCAGGGTGCTCGTTTGCCTGCCCTGCCACGGGAACGATCTCTGACACCATCACAAGCGGTACCTATGCCTTCCCAACACAATATATTGGCTTCCAATGCGATTCCGTATCTGTCCGGGATCTTGGCATATCATCTGTAGCGCGGTCGGGAAGGCACAGTCAATCGGGGACTATCTATGCCTATAATGAGAGCTGTACTCCGGCGAATGCAACAGTTACGTTGTACCATAGCCCTAAATATCACTATGACTGGGCAATACCAGCGCCGGCTGCGACCACTTACACCAAAATAATATGGAACCTCTCTGGGCTGTCAAATACTGACTCTATTGCCACTCAGTTGCACTATAGCCTTGAAGTTCCGGCTACCTGGCTTACACCGGGGGACACCGTGCACACTTATATTTCGATCACACCCAATGACTGGGACTCTTCCAATAACATTGTCTATAATATAGATACAGTTAAGAGCAGCTATGATCCCAACTATATTGCAGTGTCAGGAAGCAACAATGTTTCGGGTACACAGTTGAAGTACACTATTAGTTTTGAAAACACGGGTAATGATACGGCCTTTAATATCCATATCATGGATACCCTGTCTGATGACCTGGATGTGTCTACCTATAATATGTTAGGTACATCAAATACCATGTTCCTGACCAAGATCAAATGGGCTGGTCATACAATTCTGAGGTTCGACTTTCCGGATATAAATTTACTGGATAGTTCCCACCACGGCCTTTGCGATGGTATGGTCTCTTACTCCATTAACACCCGTCCTGGTCTGCCAATATGCTACAATATCTATAACCGGGCGGGTATCTATTTTGACGATAATGAGGTAGTAATGACCAACACCGCAACCGGTATGACCGCCTGCTGGCCGGCCTCGACACCTACCAGTTCATTAGCCCCCGACATAAAGCTTTATCCTAACCCAACAAATGACCTGCTCCATATTGATAATGTGTCTGCCGTAACCACCTACCGCATAACCGACATACTCGGTGCTACCAAGCTGCAAGGCTTGTTGCAAACAGGCAGCAACCACGTGTCATTGTCATCCCTGGCACATGGGCTCTATTTGGTGGAGCTGATTGATGGGCAGGGGTATAGGAGGGTTGAAAAAGTGACGAAGGAGTAGTGGGTGCGACGGATCAGGGAATTTTGCTGGTCTTCAGAATTAAAATGGATGAATACTGCGGGATCAAAAGAATCGATGAGCGTCAATAGGCCTGTATCAAGACCTCGGCGGGAATATGTAATTGCTCAACCAGCTTGCGAACCATGGCCAGATTTAGCTTTCTTTTGCCCGACAATATCTCCGATTTCCTGGAGCGGTAGCCTAGTATTTGAGACAGCTCTGCTTCTGACATGTTCATCTGCTGGAGGCGAAACTTTATCGCCTCAATTGGGTTGGGCTTTGGGACAGGATAGTGCTCATGTTCATATTCTTTAACAAGGATAGAAAGTACTTCCAGCTCGTCCGATTCTTTTGAGTCAGGTTAAATATTTTTTTGAATCAATGAATACACGCGGGCCAGCGCGTCTTCATATTGAGTCTCATTTTTTATCGGTTTTAACATAGCTTAGTTTTTTAACGTCAATTTTATCGTATTGGGCATGAGTACCAAACCAGACAATAGTGATCGTTGATAAGTTTAGTTTGTAGACAAGAGAGCCTTAGGTTCGTTCTCATGCTAGCGGGCAAAAGCAAAAGCTATAAATTAGTTTATAATTCTTCAAGTTTCTTTTTGAAAAATTTTCCAATTAGACCTGCCACTACTGATTGCATTAGTTCCTGAAGCGGCAAAGCCGAGAAAACTTTATGTTGATTCTGCAAACCGACTCCTACAATTTTATAGCATTCATTTTGGGTTTTAATTTTATTTTTATTTGAAAAGTAAGTTTTCCAAATAACTGGGCAATTTAATCCATTGACATAAACGTCTATACTTTTTGGAACAATTTCTTCTGCTTTAAGATAATACATCTCAATCCAAGATCTATTTTTTAAGCCAGTGCGACCACTATGGTTGATATTCACGATTAGCTTGTCAAAATCATCAAAGAAAGTAATTTTCGTTTTTATTTCTGGGAAGAATTCCTCGACGTACTGGTTGACCAACTTAGGCATAAGGTTATAGGTTACTTCTATTTTTTTAGCTAAGTCGCTTGCGGAGATGTTTGTCCATACAAACCTAATTCCTTTTCGCTTATCATTGAATTCATACGCCGTGTATATTCGAGTAACATTATGTTGTCCGCGAGATCGAAAGTAATATAAGGCAGCTTCAAGATAATTGCAATCAAAATCTTCATCAGAGGTGATCTCTACTTGGAATGAAGGTTTCACACCTCTTCTATATTTTATTATAGCTTTTTTTAGATGCCTCTTTGCATTTCGAGTTGTTGCTAGTTGTTCACTTAAATTTTTGATATTGAAGATCAAGGTAGTTCCAAGGGTTGGTCTTTCCATTATTTCTTCGCACCAAAGAACGTATAGGACGCTTAACCGATTTAAAAAAGTGGTAAGGTTATAGGTGGTTTTTATATTTATTTTACAAATAAATAATATTTTATCAATATATGTAGCTAGGAATTCAGATGCTAATTCGCGGTTTACGAATTTAAGACGTTGTTCATTTATTATCTCTAAAGCATCCTTGATTAACACTTCCCACGCATATTTTATTGGGTTTTCTTTTATTGGGTTTTTTGTATTGTGCCCCTGTAAAGAGAAAAAATCTCCTTCAAACAACTCCTCGGTATGTATTTCCTTTACAAGCTCAATGGGCTCATTAATTCTCACCGGAAATAGGAAGTACGATAGTCGCTCATTTTCATATTTCGAGTATCCAATTCCAATTTTATTAAAACCGTTATAATAGATATTTTTAACTATATTAAGTGCGCCACTTAGAAGACCATTGTATGTGGTAATGAATAACTGTAGTTTAGCAATATCGTTAGATCCAATAGTATAACTACGTTTCATGCATGCGATTAAGTTGTCATGGATTTCTTGCAATTTCCGATGCTTATCTTCCAAGTGGCAGTAGTCAAGTACCTTATGGCGGTGCTGTTGACAAATGGCTATCCAGTCTTTCACGTATTTGGTTGTATCTCGTTGAATAATATTTGCTGATGGAAAAGATATTGATATAGAATTAGAATCGCCAGAAATGCGAGGTGCTATTTCTTTAATGAATTTGGAATCAATATGTAGCCAAAAAGCGATTTCGTGTTTGTTATTTACGATGATTAATAAGACAGGAAGGCCACCGCTTTTCTCACAGTAGGATAAAAATGAAAGTGGGCACTGGTATTTTGGCTTCTGAATGTGATCATCTGGAAGCGTCTTTATTTGGACTTCGAGTTTTCCTATTTGAGTTTCTGATTCGTCGACAACTGCAAGATAGCCATCAATATTTGGCCATTTATCCATGAATTTTAGATCTGGTTTAACCAGTTTTTTATCTAGCAAGTCTTGAAGTTTGATGACAGAATTCATTTCGGGCGTATTATGGGGTGGGAATGCAGCGGGAGGCACTTTTATAAGACTTTCCATAAACTTCCATTACTATTTAAACCCTAAAATAAGGAAAATCCACGTAGTATCGCAGGGTATTATTGGGCGGATGCCTTTGCTCTATTACAATAAAAAGGCAAAGCCCAAAGCCATACTGCAGTCCACTCACAAATACGTCCCCCGCTTGGCACGATTTTTCCCCCACTAATACAAAAAGTATTTTATGGGCATTTGGTCGTTAACGGCGGTATTGGTGGTGATTGTGTTTTTATTGTTCAGGACGGGGCATAAAATATATCATGTGCAAAAGGCTAAGAGAGTTGCCCGCAGGGCATCGGAACATCAAAGCCCAAAGCATTAGCCATGATAACCGCGCTGGTGTTGATTTTCGCTGTGATATTCAGGAGGGGAGGGAAGAATCTTACCACAAAGGTATTCGTAAGGGGTACGAAGTTCTATGGGGAGTGAAGTTCTGTTGCATTACAAACCACAAAGGGCACTAATGTTCTAATGGGTGGAATTAAGAGCACGACGAACGGTTTAGATAGTTGTCGTCGGTTCTATTTCCCATCCACCACATACACGTCTTCATTTTCGCGTTTCATGTGGTAGTTTTCGCGGGCGTATTTTTCAATGAGGGCGCGGTCTTGAGTGATGGCTTCTTTTTCAACTAACATCTGGTTTACTTCCTGATTGAGGAAGGTGATGTTGTTGTTAAGGGTATCGAGGTCTTTCTGGCGTTCGCGGAGCGATAGCCAGTCGTTCTGGTCAAAGAAAAGACACCAGATAACAAAGGCCAGGCCTGTTATTACATACTTATTGGCGACGATCTTTAATACCTTTTTCATAGACAATTTTTAGAAATTACCCGGGTACTGTATAGTATCCGGGTAATTGATTTTATTATTAAAAAGAAGCCTTAAGCCTGATATCACCCTATGAATAATCCAGTGCAGTTTGTCGCACCCTTTCAGGGCTCCAAAATGTGGCATATCATACGATGGGCTTTCACCCATCGTTAAAGTATTTCACCCCTTCGGGGCTGTCCAAAATGCACTTAAAGACCTCATCGACTATATCTGACTTACGACTCTCGACATACGACTTAAAAAACTTACATTCCAAATTTAAGTGCACGGCCCGGATAGTAGGCACCTGCACCCAATTCTTCTTCTATTCTTAACAATTGGTTGTACTTGGCCATACGGTCGCTGCGGCTGGCAGAACCGGTCTTGATTTGTCCGCAGTTAAGGGCAACAGCCAAATCGGCAATAGTCGTATCTTCTGTTTCACCGCTCCTGTGGCTCATAATGGTGTTGTACCTGTTGCGCTGTGCCATGGTTACTGCATCAATTGTTTCGCTGAGGGTTCCTATCTGGTTTACTTTTACCAGAAGGCCGTTGGCTATGTTTTCCTTGATGCCTTTTTCCAGGCGGGTAACGTTTGTTACAAACAGGTCATCGCCTACCAGCTGCACCTTGCTGCCGAGTGCGTCTGTGAGCATCTTCCAGCCCTTCCAGTCGTCCTCGTCCATACCATCTTCAATGCTGATGATGGGGTATTTTTTGCACCATTTTACCCAGTACTCTACCATTTCCTCGCTGCTTAGCTTCTTGCCATCGCTTTTGTGAAAGTGGTATTTTTTATCTTTTGACTTGTACAGTTCGCTGTTGGCGGCATCCATGGCAATAAATACGTCTTCGCCTGGCTTGTAGCCTGCTTTTTCAATGGCTTTCAGTACAGTTTCAATAGCTTCTTCGTTGCTCTGTATGTTTGGAGCAAAACCACCTTCGTCACCTACGTTGGTGCTGTAGCCATTGTCCTTCAATACCGATTTCAGCGTATGGAAGATCTCCACACCCCAGCGAAGTCCTTCGCCAAATGTATCGGCACCAGAAGGAACCACCATGAATTCCTGGAAGTCGATCTTGTTATCGGCATGTGCTCCACCATTGAGGATGTTCATCATAGGTACAGGCAATGTGTTGGCATTAACACCGCCAATGTAACGATACAAGGGCATACCCAGGCTCTGTGCAGCAGCTTTCGCAGAAGCAAGGCTTACAGCAAGAATTGCGTTCGCACCTAATTTAGCTTTGTTAGGAGTGCCATCCATTTCCAGCATCAGCTTATCGAGGCCTTTCTGGTCGGTCACATCCTGGCCATACAGTTCTTCGGCAATTATTTCATTTACATTACTTATTGCTTTCTGAACGCCCTTGCCGTGATATTTCTTCTTGTCACCGTCGCGTAATTCAACGGCTTCATGCTTACCTGTGCTGGCTCCGCTGGGAACAGCAGCCCGGCCAACAATACCTTCACTGGTATGAACGTCTACTTCAACTGTAGGATTGCCACGGCTATCCAATACCTGGCGCGCAATAATGTCTGTAATAAAACTCATGTAGTGCTATTTTAGGTCAAAATTAAAAAGTAATGAGTAAAAATAGTGGTTAAATTTTGATCGGGAGCATTTTGGTAAGAATTGTAGCCCATGTCATGATGCCATCGGCATCACATATTTATAGAACCGTTTTACATTTTTGTACCGATGCCGTAGGTATCGCACCTGCATAGACCCAAAATCGCATGTGCGATACCTACGGCATCGGGTTCTTAGTGTTTTTGTTTTCTATAAACATGCGATACCTACGGCATCGGGTTTTGAACTATTGACGATGGTCGTGTGCCGCGCTGGAATGGGATTTAGGAAATCTTGAATAATGCAGGTAAAAAACATTATTTTTTCAGGAACACCGTTGCGGTTTTTCCTCTTTCGTTATAGATGGTGAGAAAGTACTGGTTGCCATCGCCGGCAAGCATGATACGGGCACGATTCGGCGGGTGGCTGCCTTCATTTTCTGCAACTATTTCCAGCTGATTTATTTTTCTGATTGTTGGTAATACCAGCCGTTTTTTAGCCTTTGAAAGCGTGAGATTATGTACCAGTTCTTTGCCGTTGTACTTTATTGAAACCGCGTCGGTATCCCTAGGGGCATACTGCCATATGTACAAAATGCAGCTGTCGGTTTTCCAGGCTATATCCTGGTGAGCTATTGCGGTAACTGTGCCAATATTGGTTACGGACCCTGTAGTGGTTGGCTTTTCTTCCGGTTGAGGGGCCGGAACAGGAGGTGCTTTTACCACTTCCTTGTAATTACCCAACACCTTGTCCTGGGCCGCAGGGTGGGTGAGCCTGAGGTTGCCCTCGCCGCAGTACTTGTCGTTTTTGTCCTTGCCCGTAAAAGCACCGGTAACTATGTATTTGTCGCCGGAGAGCTGGTAGGCCAGTGTACCCGATATGTAGCAAATAGTGGTTTCTTTTGTATCCACCAGCTCGCCGGTGGCTTCTTCGGTAAAGTAAATTGTATTTCGTTTCTTGTCAATAGTACCGCTAATATTAGCCTTGCTGGGTTTACCCCCTTCTAGCCAAGTGAGCGAATGGCCCTTTAGGTGTCCGCGTTTCTCGCGGAAAGACAGCTGGTATTTAAAGGTTTCACCGCTCTTCACCACTAGGTTTCCTTCCAATAAATAATCTCCCTGTTGTGCAAATGCGGTGCTCCATCCAACCAGAATGGCGATGAGCAGAAAACACCCAAAAAAAACTGCTCGTCTATGATTATTTATGGTAACGCTATTCAATCGACTGATAGTTTGCCTTTTTTATATTGGAAAGATCATGCAAATTTACATTACGAAAGGCTGATTTGGTGAAATTCTTTTGAGACATTAATAGCAGTACATTGCTGGTTATATGAAAATGCCCTTGTTCGGGTAACTATAGGTATATACATTTGTGCAATAATGAAATTCACTGCTGCCCGGATATTTTCACTGTTGCTGATCCTGTCTCCATTTTTTGCATTTGCACAGGAACCTGCTTCCCTAAAGGGATGGGGGGTGGAGGCTAACCTTTTCGAGGGAAAGGTGATCAAGCATACGGTAAAATTTCACTTGCCTATTCCTGAAATGTCTACGGGACTCGATATTAATCTTGCCTACCACTCTTATGGCAGGAAGGAATGGGAGGAGCGCAGGGGGTATCCGTTTCTGGGTATTGGTATTACATATACCAACTATGGTATGGATTCGGTTTACGGGCGTTGTTTCAGTATTTTTCCAAACCTCACAATACCGCTCATTATGGGTAAGAAGCTGGAATGGACCCTGCGTATTGGCGACGGAATGGGCTACGTTACACGTCACTACGGCCGCATACCTATTTCCGATACGTTGAATAATGCAATCGGTAGTCATCTTAATGATTATGCCTCATTCAATATGGATATACGTTACCATGTGAGTAAGAAGTTTGATGTTCAGGCAGGTGTAAACTTCAGTCATATCTCCGATGCGTCATATCACCAGCCCAACCTGGGTATCAATCTTGCCGGGTCGCATATCGGGTTGAGGTATTTTCCTGGTACGTCTAACCCGGAACGCATTCATCACAAATTAAAACCACTTTCTAACCGCTGGCTTATAGAAGGGCGTGTTGCACTGGCATTCACACAAAGCGAAGCACCGTCGGGGCCATTGTTTCCGGTGTACATGGGTTCGGTTTATACCAGCCGTCGCTGGCTCAGTAAGAACAAGATATTTGGCGGACTTGATATTTCTTACCATCAAAGTATTTATTCGTTTCTTAAAAACAACCAGATCGCACCCGGAGAGGAACCTCAAAATTCCTATAAGACAGCCATTTTTGCGGGTAATGAATTTCTATTCGGAAGGGTTGGTGTGATGCTGCAGGTGGGTTTCTACCTTAAACAGGCTGCGCTGAAGCAGGATATTTATTACGAAAAGATCGGGGGAAATTATTACCTGGTACAAAGAGAAAAAGGACCAATTAAAGAACTGTTTTTAACCGGTCTGCTGAAGACACACAAAACAATTGCCGAGCTTGCCGAATTCGGCATTGGTATGGGGTTTTAGGGCTCTATTTCTTTGAAAATGCACATGAATCTTTTAGTACTCAGCAACTATTAAACAATCTCAATTCTATGTCTATTACCATTTTGCCGGAAAGTATAGGTACTTATGCCGAACAATTCACGACCCCGGAAACTGCAATGATGACTGCCCTTGGCCGGGAGACACATATGAAAACAGGCAGGGGGGAAATGCTGTCGGGGCATATGCAGGGGGCTTTCCTGAGTATGTTCAGCCAGGCGATGCGACCTGAAAGGATATTGGAAATTGGTACATTCACCGGGTACTCGGCGGGCTGCCTGGCAAAGGGCTTAACCGCAAATGGCATCCTCCATACAATAGATATAGATGAAGAGCTGCACGACATGGCCTACAAGTACTGGGAGCATGCCGGAGTCGCGGAAAAAATACGTCAGTACACCGGGAGTGCCCTGGATGTGCTGCTAACCATTGATGAAACTTTTGACCTTGTTTTTATTGATGCCGACAAGGTAAATTACGAGGCTTATTATGACCTTGTTTTTGACAAATTAAAGCCCGGAGGCTTCATACTTGCTGACAACGTTTTGTACGACGGAGAGGTAGTTCTACCAGTAGAGCAGCAAAGCAAGAATGCACGGGCTATCCATTTGTTCAATGAAAAGGTAAAAGCCGACCCAAGGGTAGAGCACATGCTGCTCCCCCTTCGGGATGGTATTATGATGGTCAGGAAGAAATGAGGTCTACCATTCCAGTAAGCCGAAATCGGTAACCAGCCTGCATATTCTCGCTTTTTCGTCGTAGCCTATGTAGGAAGCAAACATGCCATCTCCGTAGCCCGATGAAAATAGTGCAGCGTTGCCTTCTGCCCCCTGCCACAGCAGCCAGGAACGGGTGTCTTTATAGTTTTGCTCTATCTGATCTTTCAGGTCAGCGAATGCTTCTTCATCCTTATACAGTTGCTCATATTCGGCGTAGCCAGAGGTGTCCATAAAGGCACCAGTGCCAGAGTCCACTCCATATCCGAAATATTCGTCGCCATCCAGGTCTGCAGGGTCCTGTCCATCGGTCAGGGCAAAATCCCACTTCACTGGTTTTGCATCAGAAAATTTAATGCGGGCAAAACCTATACGCTGGTCATCATCATTTATGGAAGCTATGGCTAATTCAACAGGGTATTCGCCTATCGGGAAGTCGGCCTCAAACGGGTCTTCGAAATACAGGCAAATGGGGTCGCAAGCAATTATTTTGCCATCCTTTATATTTAGTTTTCCAATGTCCGTAGTCGCGAACTTGAATATATCTCCGTCGCTATCGGTTTTGGAATAACCATTGTTGAACGCATCTTCGAGAAAAGCCGGGAATTTTTGAGGTGCCATTTTGGAAATTTGAACGCAAAGCAAAGCAAATAGAAGTATATCACAAAGTAAGTCAGGCAAAGTTGCTCCTAAAAAGCTTGTTTCAGAACGGTTTCACCTAGAAATCTTATTTTTAAGGCCATTACCAATTTCAACCCGGCTTTTGTTGCAGTCTCTATGAAGAATTTTATCTCGTTGATGTCATGTTGCATTATTTGTATCGTTTTGGTGCAATACCGAGTTGCGAACATAAAACCAGGCGAGCCATTAAAGATCACATTGTGGGATGCAAATGGTTATTATCTCTACCTGCCCTCCTTACTCATATATCACGATTACAAGGAACTGAAATGGCTGGATGCGATAGATAAAAAATATGCCGTAACAGGCGGGGCTGGTTATCAGGCACAGAAAGCAGATAATGGCAACTACACCTTCAAATACCTCGGTGGAGTTGCATTGATGGAACTTCCGTTTTTTTACGTCGGGCACTGGGTGGCGCAGGCAAGAGGTTACCCGCCAGATGGGTTTTCCCCTCCCTATCAGTATGCACTGGGCTTTGGTATTCTGTTCTATTGTATGCTGGCCATCTTCCTGCTGCGAAAGATTTTGCTGCTATATTTTAGTGATGCTACGGTAGCGATAACGTTGCTGCTGCTGTGCCTGGCCACCAACTTTATTCAGTACGCGGCGGTAGATAGCGGGCAGAGCCATGCATACATTTTCCTGTTGTATACACTAGTGATTTTCACGACCCTGAAGTGGCACGAAAAACCAACATTGTTATGGGCCTGCCTTACCGGTTATATAGTGGGTCTGGCAACCATAAGCCGGCCAACGGAGGCCATTATGTTGTTTATCCCGCTCATGTGGCAAACGCAGAATAAGGACGCTGCGCAACAAAAGTGGCAGATGGTGAAACAGCATAAAATACATATTGCCGGCGCTGCAGTGTTCGGCATCATTGGGATTCTGCCACAGCTGCTATATTGGAAGGCTTCTACAGGGCATTTTATTTATGATGTGGGCAGCAAGTGGAAATTCCTGAATCCCTATTTCAGGGTTTTGTTCGGGTTTGAAAAGGGATGGTTTATATATACGCCGGCAACAGTTCTTTTTATTGTGGGTATGTTCTTCATCAGGAAATTTCCGTTCAGGAAATCTGTTTTGTGGTTTTGCCTGCTCAATATTTACATCATTATAGCATGGGATGACTGGCGATACGGTGGCAGCTACTCTACGAGGGCGCTGGTGCAAAGTTACCCTGCGTTTGCATTGCCCTTGGGGACTCTGGTGGAACGAATTCAGACAAAGAAATGGCGGCCGGTGTTTTATCTACTTTGTGCCTACCTGCTTTTCGTAAACCTTTTCCAGATAACACAGTACTGCAATACGATTTTGCATTTCAATGACATGAACCGGGCGTACTACGGCAGGGTATACCTGAATCCGAATCCAGACCCCGTGGATATGAGCTTGCTTGATAACGATGAAGTGCTCAACAGTGAAATCGGCTACAATAAAAAGGTGCTTTTTAGTTCCTCCAATATTAATCCGCTTCACTTTAATGCGAATGATTCATCCACATTATTAAGCTATAATTTGGGGGATGTCACTGAAGCGAGCAATGCTGCCTCGGTTTGGTTGAAAATCACCAGTGAGATACACGCGCCCGGTTGCTTATGGCAGACTTTTTTGTTTGCGCAGCTGACCAATGGCGATTCAGCAAAACTTGGGAAAGTACGGTTGTACAGCCCCATAAGCAGCGATACAGCCACAAATAAATATGCTTTCTATGTGCAGGTGCCGCGCTATTTTGCAAAGGCTAAACTAAGGGTTTTACTTACGTCGCCGTTTGCTTTTAATGGAGAAGTAAGGAACCTGGAGGTGACTGAATTGAACAAATAGGTATCAAAAATTAAACACCCCGGTCACAAAAAGAAACAGCCGTGAGATCAATGATTTCACGGCTGAATAATATTGTTTAAGAAATCTATCCTATAAACCAGAAATACACAGTCCGGCTGAGAAAGGAGTTAACTCTGGGCCATTAGCTTCCTTGAATACATTAGTAATATTGTAAGACGCAAACAGAGAGAAATTGCCTAGGCCTACACGTGCAGTTGCGGCAAAGTTCCATGGACTGATATAGCGTTTTGTGTTTTCCTTGTACTTGATATTCGTACCTCCAACTGAAGTTAGTTCTTTTGTATGTGCACCAATGAATGCACCCACCTGAACACCAATAGCGGCTTTAAAACCACTGTTCCTGTTATTGATATTGCTGTAATAACGGAGCTCGAATGGAGCCTGGAGGTAAGTAGTGTTGAATTTGTAACGCTTGGTGTTTGAAGTATCGTTGAGAATATGGGCTGCGTTGCCATAAGCACCCGTGTCATTGTTCCTCAGCATCTGGTGATCGAGATATACAACTGAAGTGTTGATGCCAATACCGGTTGCGAAACTCAGCTTAGATTTCTTAATAGGAAAATCGTAGCACAGAAACATATTGAACACATAGCCGACTGGCTTGGTTTTTACAGAATCGGGCTTGGTCATCCAGTTATTGTAACCCAACTGAATCATGAAGAAGTCACGGGCTGACTTTTTAATAGGAGCCGGCAAGTGAGCATCATACAGTGTTGATGTACTATCGTTTGAATAAGACGCTTTGTCTGCCTTTAGGCCCTCTACTTTGCGTTGTGCAAATAAGCCTGATGTTGATAATATAGTGAAAATCACCAATAAAGCGAGACGTTTGGTCATAAATGAAAATTAGTGTGCAAATATAATGGCTGTATGCCTGAGAAATTGTTAAAATGTGCCCAACGGCGGACTTGCGGGCAGTAATCATGAGCTGTAAGTCAGAAATGATTATTTGACCAGGTAAATTGCACCTGTAATTAGATTAATTTGCCGCAGGTTTTGGTTTAGAAAATGCCCTGATGCAAGTCGGGCAAAAGCGAAGGAGGACATTTTGATATTTACTGACGAATATTTCATGAAGGAAGCGCTGCGGCAGGCACAACTGGCGTATGATGCGGGCGAGGTGCCGGTTGGGGCTATTGTGGTTTGGGGCGATAAGATCATTTCACGGGGTTACAACCAGGTGGAACAGCTGAATGACTGTACGGCTCATGCCGAAATGATAGCCCTTACCGCTGCTTTCAATCAGTTGGGAAGTAAGTACTTGCCCGATGCTACCCTGTATGTCACGGTAGAGCCCTGCCTGATGTGTTGCGGAGCAATGTATTGGAGCAAACTTGGCAAGATTGTGTACGGCGCCGAAGATGTAAAAAACGGATATAGGAAAACAACGGGTGAAAATTGGCCATTTCATCAAAAGGCGGAACTAAAAGGTGGTGTTTTGGCGGATGACTGCGCTCGCCTAATGAAAGATTTTTTTGCAGCGCGGCGATAGGGGCATATTAGGGATTAATAGCCAGGTGCCTGTTTTGTTTATCGTTTATTTACTTAGAAAATGCATACTTTTTACCGGTTAGAAGTTTCGCTTACCCAACTAGAGGAACTGAAACCTACGGAAACAATTGTGAATGGAAAGAAGATAGGGTTGCTGAAAAAAGCCGGTAACGTACATGCTTTTGCAGCACTATGTCCTCACGCCGGTGCGCCTATGTGTGACGGGTGGGTGGATGGCATGGGGCGCCTGGTATGTCCGTTACACAAGTACCGTTTCGATCCCGCCAACGGCAGGAATACCAGTGGTGAAGGGTATAAGTTATTCACCTATCCCGTTGAGATTAGGGGAGATGAGGTTTATGTGGGGTTGTTAGGGTGAGATACCTGGTACAAAGAATAAAGTCAACAGAGGCATTTGCTACCGCTGCATCAAAAAAGTTTCAGCAGTCATAACGGGAATTTGGGCTTCTTTGTAGTCTTTTAAATTTCGTGTAATTATAATAGGAATTTTGTTTTCTATCGCGGTTTGGTATTGGATTGCGTCTTCAAAATCTGTGAATGGAGAGGTTAACGCATGGCTGATTATCTTGTCATCATCCGAAAGGACTTTTACAAGTAATTTGAGGCGGCTGAGAATCACCTTGCTTTCAGCTTTTCCATGTTGTTTTATGAGCAAGTAATTTAGATTGCTA
>CANCOG010000045.1 GCA_947379685.1 Flavipsychrobacter stenotrophus
CACTTTCCGAAACCTCCTTTACCACGGCCTTCAAACGTTCTTCAAATTCCCCCCTGTACTTCGCACCAGCCATCAGCGCACCCATATCCAGCGCAAAAATGATCTTCGATTTCAGGTTGTCGGGTACATCACCATTAATGATACGATGCGCCAGCCCCTCGACAATTGCCGTTTTACCTACCCCAGGCTCGCCAACCAATATGGGGTTGTTCTTCGACCTGCGGGAAAGTATGTGCAATGTTCTCCGAATTTCTTCATCACGACCTATAACCGGGTCCAGCTTGCCGTTACGTGCCATTTCATTTAGGTTTTTGGCATACTTCTGTAACGAATTGTATTGCTGATCACTTGTTTGCGAGTTTACTGTGCTGCCCTTGCGCAATTCCTTAATGGCCGCAGTAAGCCCTTTTTCCGAAAGTCCTGCATCCTTCAATAGTTTGCCGGTTTCATCATTTACCTGCATTATGGCGATAAGCAGGTGCTCCGGCGTAACAAATTCATCGCCAAAGGCTTTGAGAATGTTTCCGGTGCGCAATACCATATTATTTACCTCGCGGCTAACGTTCTGCCCCGGTTCGCCGCCCTGCATTTTAGGCAGGCGGGCTATTTGTTCTTTCAGTTTGTTTTCAACAAACGAAATATTGACATTGTTTTTCTTGAGTAAGTAGGAGATCGGGCCATCAGCATCGTCGAGCAATGCCTGTAAAACATGCGCCGTTTCTATGCTTGGGCTCTGGTTATTAAAGGCCAGTTGCTGTGCTGCCTGTATCGCTTCCTGTGCCTTGATTGTGAAGTTATTGAGATTCATTTCTTCAGTTTTTGTGTCTATAAATTACCCATAAAAAATGTACCAACTTAAACTTTCGGAAAAAATGGCATATAATCGTTGCGCAGGTGGACGAAATGGCGGGATAGTGTGGGTGTTGGCTGTAATTTAGGCAGGAGTGGGAAGGATTTGTCTGCGGTTGAATTTGGTTTGGAGTTTGGTTTTATTTTTCAAAATTAATAAGTAAATTTGTTCAAATATGAACTAATGGGTACGATTTAATCACATGCGGAATTTGGAAAGAATGAACCGTCGACATTTGCCTTGTTGATCGATGATATCCACAAAATGACTGAGTCTAAACAAAAGTTACTTTGGATGCAAATCAATATAGACAAGCTGTTTGCCTTTGCAAAGGAAGTTGATGCCTCGGTAGTTCCCAATAATTTGACTCCTCTTGAAATTGATGAATTAATAATCGAAGCAAGACAGAATAGGCTATAATATCCCACGTCGTCATCCACTCAAATAATTCCCATCCAAACCATTAACAACTACCTACGTTTTCCTCGGTTTCTTCTTAGCCGCCGGGAACAGCACATTATTGAGAATCAAACGATAGCCTGGGGAATTGGGGTGTAGCGCAAGTTCAGTTTTAGGGTCGCCAACCATGTGCTGGTAATCTTCGGGGTCATGACCGCCATAAAATGTCCAGGTACCCTTGCCATACTCACCATGTATGTACCGTGCCTCATTGGCTATCTTGCAGTCGCCCATTACCAGTACATTCGATTTGAGCACTTCTTTACGAAAAGCAGTAGTCTGTCCCATAAAGCCCTTTATAGTAGTAGTGTGGTTCTGGCACAACATAGCCGGTACCGGGTCGAACTTGGCAGAGAAAGTGAATAAAGAAAAGTAATCAAGGTTCATGGCCACGTGGCGGGTAGTGGGGTTGTTGTCAATGTTCGAATTTTCATATTCGTACGGGTTCGTGACAATTCTGAAGTCTTTAAAGGCAAAGCACTTCGAGAAGTCAAGTTTGTTTTGCGCATCAGGATCCATCGGGTCGCCATCAAATGGCTCCGAGCAAATATCTACACCTTCTGCCGCAAGGGCAACGTCATAACTATCAGGCGCAGAGCACATGGCAAACAAGTAACCACCACCTGCCACGAAGTCGCGGATCTTCTTGGCTGTTGCCAGTTTCAATTGCGATACTTTCTTAAAACCGTGCTTGGCTGCAGTAGCCTCAGCGGTTTTTTGGTCATTCTGGTACCATGCAGCATTGCGAAACTGCGACCAGAATTTCCCATACTGTCCACTAAAGTCTTCGTGATGCAGGTGTAGCCAATCATATTTAGGTAACTCATCGGCCAAGGCCTCATCGTCATAAACTTTATCAAACGGTATTTCGGCATAGTCGAGCGCCATAGTAACAGCATCATCCCAGGGTTCCTTGTTTTTTGGGGTGTATACAGCTATTTTCGGCGCTTTTTCCAGTTTTATCACGTCACCATTAAAATCGGGGTTGGCAATTTCCTCCACAATACCCAGGTATTGGGCGTCGCTCATAATTTCATAAGAAACCCCACGAAGTTTGCACATGCGCACCAGACTTTCCACGTTGTCAGTAGCAAAACTGCCACCTTTGTAGTTGATCAGCCAGTCCAGCGGAATATTGGCTTTAAGCGCGGCATAGGCCACGCCATAGGCTTTCAGGTGTTGCGCCTGGCTTTCAGCATCCATAGGAATGAACAATTTAGAAGCCTGTAGTTCAGTACAAATTAAAATGCATAGCAAGCACCCCGTCAAAAACCGGAATTTCATCATCAGAAAAATTATGCTGTAAATTACCTGTTTTGTATGAAATCGTTCTGTCTCAACCTATATTTTTAACAAATGTATATTGAGGTTGTTGGTATCTGAAGCTGTGTCAGACCCAAAACCACCGATACATATTGCAGGGTACGAAAGTGAATATCATAATGGCTCTTATATATATTACACTGTTCAAGTCGGCTTCTAAAAATACTTTTGGCGATTGGCGTTTGAATTTTGACTTTTGCACCATGTACACCCTTAAAAAGAGTCTTGGGCAGCATTTTCTGCACGATGAACAAATGTGTAAGAAAATTGTAGCGCAGCTAACAGTTAAACCACCCATGAATGTGCTCGAAGTTGGGCCGGGTGGGGGAGCGATCACCAAGTATCTGCTGGAGTTGGAGGGAGTAAATTATAAAGCTATAGAAATAGATACCGAAAAGGTAGATTACCTCAACAAAACCTACCCATCTATTCAGGGGAAAATAATCACTCAGGATATCCTCAAAGCTGAAATGCCTTTCGATGATCACTTTAGTGTTATAGGGAATTTCCCTTATAACATATCGTCGCCTATATTATTTAAGGTGTTGGAATGGGAGCCTTTTACCGATGAGGTTATTGGTATGTTTCAAAAGGAAGTTGCCCTAAGGGTAGCGGCTGGCCCTGGCAGTAAGACCTATGGGATTTTAAGCGTATTGATGCAGGCCTTCTTTAAAGTTGAATTCTTGCTTGAAGTGCATGAAAACTGTTTTATACCTCCGCCAAAGGTTAAGAGTGGTGTTTTGCGATTTACGAATTTGGGCAACCCCCATAATATAAATGACAAGAGAAAATTCATGATTATTGTAAAGGCAGCCTTTAACCAGCGTCGCAAGACACTGAGAAACGCCCTGAAAAGTGTTATGCCACCTGCAATACTTGAAGATAAAATAATGGAAAAGCGAGCAGAGCAGTTAGCCGTATCTGATTTTGTAGCATTATATGAGCGATATTTTAATGAACAAAAGTAATGGAAAGGTGCTCATCGCTGCCCCGGTGCATCAATTATTGATAGATGGACTGGCCGAAGCCGGGTATTACTGCGTTTCTGCGCCGGGTATCAATCAGGCAGCTGCACCGGCACTATTAGCCGATTGCGTTGGGGTAATTACCTCGACCCGGTTACAACTCGATAAGGAATTGTTGGATGCTGCGCCATTTTTAAAGTGGATAGGCCGGATGGGTTCGGGCATGGAAGTAATTGATGTAGGTTATGCTGTGTCGAAGGGAATCAGGTGTTTCGGTAGCCCTGAAGGGAATTGTAATGCTGTGGGTGAGCATGCCTTAGGCATGCTACTTAGTCTTATACGCAGGATAGTGGTCAGTAATGAAGAGGTGAAAGACAACGTATGGCTCCGTGATGAAAACCGGGGTATAGAACTTGAAGGCAAAACAATAGGTATCATAGGGTTTGGCCATACCGGAAGGTCTTTTGCAAGAAAACTGAGCGGGTTTGATATGCAGATACTGGCCTACGATAAATATGACAAGTCATTTGCTGTTAATTATGTTGAAAAGTGTGACACCCTTGAACGGATATACAAGGAAGCAGATATAATTAGTTTTCATGTTCCCTTACAGCCAGACACGAAGCATTATTTTAATAATGAATTTGTGGGGCAAATGAGCAAGCCATTTATTCTTATAAACACTTCACGCGGTCAGGTGGTTGATACTTTATCACTTTATGACGGCATAAAATCAAATAAAATTATTGGTGCGTGCCTCGATGTATTTGAAACGGAGCCAATTTCGGCAATGACTGAGGCAAAGAGGAAAAAATTGGAGGAACTTATACAACTACCCCAATTAGTAGTAACCCCACACATAGCAGGATATACGCATGAAGCACTATCTAAAATGAGCCTGGCTTTGTTAAAAAAGGCCGTTTTAGGCTGATTTAAACTTTTTTGTGATTTTTTTTTGAAATCACCCAAGATTTCACCCTGGTATTTCGTCTGTTATTACAGGAGTTTTTCCCAAAACAATTCACAATCAGGCGGCCGACAAGAAAGTGATTAGAAAATATATTTCCCATGGGGGGTATTTTTAACAGTTTTTTTTATCTTTACCCCCTCATTTGATAATAATTTATTAATTTAGAATATGAAGCGTACATTACATTATCTCCTTTTGTTTGTTTTAGTTGGGCTGTCGGGATCAGCTCTGGCGCAAGAAATTTTAGGTGTTATTACTGACAAGAAGAGGGGTGAACCCCTGGTTAATGCTTCTGTGTCGGTACGGCAGGGTGGTATCCTTAAGGGAGGGGCAGTTACTGATTTCGACGGTAAGTACAGTGTCAAGCCACTTGATCCGGGTTTGTATGAGGTTACCATTTCCTATATTGGGTATCCAACACAGGTAAGGACAGGGGTAATCGTTTCTCCCGGTGAAAAAACTGGCCTGGATATCAAAATGACGCCAGATGAATCACCTGATTCCAAGACAACTCTGAAGGTTGTGACAATTACATACAAGAAACCTCTTGTAGATAAGTATAAAACAAACACTATCTTAACTGCAGAGGAAATTAAAAACAAGCCAACGAGCCAGACTGCTGACCTTGTTGCTCTGTCTCCTGGTATTTACCAGCAAAAGCGTGGTGGCGACCTTAACTCAGGTGGTGGTCGTGGTACAGGAAACCTCTATGTGGTTGATGGTGTTGCCGTTCAGAGTAATACAGGTAGTACTGGTATTGATATGGCCCAGGGTGCTACGGCACAAATCGAGGTTATTTCTTCAGGTATTCCTGCAAATTACGGTGATGTTTCCGGTGCTGTGATTAATATCACTTCTAAGGGCGTTACCCAGAAAACAGCAGGCAATGTGCGTGTACAGCATTCCCTCGACGGATATAATAATAACCTTGTTTCTGCTTCTATTTCCGGTCCGCTCGTAAAGAAAAAATCAACCGATCCTAATATTAAGCCACAGTCTGTTATGGGTTATAATATCAGTGGTGATTATTATAATGAGAACAATCGTTACCCATCGCTTGACAAGCAATATGAAGTTAAGAGCGACGTATTGTCACAGTTACAGAAGAACCCGCTGAAAATTGTATCTGACAACTCTGGTCAAAAGGTATATAACCGTGCATCAGAATATATTACCAGAGACCAGATGAACGCGGTTAAAACACCATCTCACAATAACGTTCAGGAACTGAGGTTGAATACTAAGGTCGATTATCGCGTAACAGACCAGATGAAAGTTACATTGGGTGGTTCGTTTGATGGTACAAAGTCCGATCAGTATAGCAGGGGCCGTAACATGTTTGCGCCTGAAGCTACTCCGGTTAAATATGAATACACAGGTCGTGGTTACCTTCGTTTCACGCAGCAATTTGGCAAACAAGGTTTGGCGACAGATACCAGCAAGCACAGCATTATCTCTAATGCATATTACACCGTTCAATTGGACTACCAGCGTTATCACAGCCTGGTAGAAGATCCTAAATTCAAACAGAATATTTTCCAGTACCAGTATATTGGGCATTTCAAGCAAGATTATAAGGATGTTTATCTTCCAAACTCAGTTGACTCTGCAAGTCAAAAAACAGGTACAATACTTGCTTTCAAAAACCCACAGGGTATTGATTTTACAAGAGGTGGTTTAAATACAAATCTGGAAAACTATACACAGCAATACTACAATTCAATTGGAGACATTCATCCAACAACAATACAGCAGTTGCAGGCAAAAAATGCGCTTGCAAACGGTGATGACCCTGCATCTACTTACCAATTGTTTAATAGCCCCGGTGCAACTCAGGCTAACTACCAGATTTACAATTCAAACCAATATTCACTTGACGTGAAAGCTGCTTTCGATCTTAAAGTGGGTGGAATTAGTCATGGTATCGAATTTGGGTTGTATTACCAGCAACGTATTATCAAGTCATTGACTGTTTACCAAAACAATGGTACTTCACTTTGGCAGCAAATGAGGCAGCTTGTGAGCAGTGTTGACAATGGCAACCTGAAACTCGACAAAGCCAATCCAATATTTGTTGTGAATCACAAGCAATATACATTGGCTGACGTAAATAGCGGTATCGTTCGCCCTGGCCCAGCCGATACTATTTTGTATAAATACATCAACCCAACCCAAACTCCATTTGATAAGGCGCTAAGGGCTAAGTTGGGCAAAAGCGCAACTGAAAATATCAACATAGATGATCTTGATCCTTCTACTTTCTCTTTAAGCATGTTCTCTGCTGATGAGATACTGAACAGCGGCCGTGCATTCGTTGATTATCAGGGCTTTGGTTATGCAGGACAGACTCAGACCGGAACAGTTAACTTCAATGACTTCTGGACACAGAAAGATGCCAATGGTAACTATACACGTCCAATCGGAGCTTTCAGCCCTAACTATATTGCTGGTTATTTGTTAGATAAATTCGAATACAAGAATATCATTTTCAACGTAGGTGTGAGGATCGAAAGGTATTCTGCAAATACCAAGGTATTGAAAGATCCTTATTCACTTTACTCTGTTAAGACTGTTGACCAGACTTCTTCATCTGAAGCAGTTAACTATATCAACAACGGTAAAACTCCTTCTAACATCGCTAATGATGCAGTTGTATACGTTGATGACAACAATACATCAGGTATAAAAACAATTATAGGTTACCGCAGTGGAAACACTTGGTATGATGCTACCGGTAAGTTCATTGAAAACCCGGCTGTACTGAAAAACTATTCAGGTGGTCGTGACCCTCAGCCATTGTTAGCTGACCCTAATAAGAGAAAGATTACTGACACTGCTTTCAATCCTAACTCATCATTTACCGATTATAATCCGCAGGTAACACTGATGCCACGTATTGCAATCAGTTTCCCAATTTCCAATACTTCTAAATTTATTGCACACTACGACATTTACTCTCAGCGTCCTTACCCAACAAGTTTAGGTAGTGCAACAGCTTATGATTACTATTATTTGAATCAGAATTCAAACACTATTATTCCTAATGCGAATCTCCGCCCTCAAAAGACTTTCGATTACGAACTTGGCTTTGAGCAGCAAATTGGTCAGAACGCAGTGTTCAAGTTGAATGGTTTCTATATTGAGCGTAAAGACATGGTTTCTGTTGTTCCTTATCTTTATGCTTACCCTACCACTTATTATACATTTGGTAACCGTGACTTCTCTACTTCAAAGGGTGTTAAACTGTACTATGAAATGCGGGCAACTAACCATCTTTCTATGAGTGTTGCTTACACTTTGCAGTTTGCTGAAGGAACTGGCTCTGGTCCATATTCAACAAACGCCGGTGGTAGCGGTCAGATTTCTCCACAAGGTCTTTTACAGAGCTTCATCGAAGCTGGTCTTCCTAACTTACGTTATGTATCTTCTCTCGACTACGATGCACGTCACAACATAGTCGCAAACTTCGATTACCGTTATGGCAAGGGTGAAGGTCCGGTTGTAGCTGGTAAACACATCTTTGAAAATGCTGGACTTGATGTTGTAGCTAAGACAAGGAGCGGAGAGCCATTTACACGCATAAGTGTACCTGATGGTCATACTATTATCGGTGGTATTAACGGTTCACGTCTTCCATGGCACTTTGGTATGGATATGAAGATCAACAAAGATTTCGCTATCAATTTCAGCAAGAAATCTAAAGACGTGGATGGTGTTCAGATCAGGAGGGCTCAGAAATTCTCAGCGTTTGTTTATATCCAGAATTTGTTGAACACACGTGAGATCTTAGGTGTATACGGTTACACTGGTAAACCAGACGATAACGGATTCCTTTCTTCCGCTTACGGTAAACAAGCGATTCCTAATCAGGTTTACGCTCCATCATATAAAGATCTTTACTCGATTGCATACAACAACCCAGGTAACCTGAACTACGCCCGCACTATCAATTTTGGACTTGAATTTAATTTTTAATATAAATTTTCAGTATAACTTAATAAGTTATGAAATTCACAAATAAAGTACGATTCGCCGGAGCCCTTACTATTCTTGGAATAGCTGGTTTGTACGGTAGCATGTCTGCCCGTGAGAATATCGTCACGTCTAGTCACAGAGATGCGAATAAAACTACAGTATCTGGTTGCCAGCCTGCAATTGCAGCGATCGATCTGGATATTAATAATGTGCGTGCTAGGTTGATGACCGGTGGTGACATGTGGTGGAACCAGGGTTTGCAGGTTGCGGCCTATGAAGTACCAAAGGGGTCGCACAAGAGTTCGCAGTTTGCTGCTTCTTGCTGGATCGGTGGTTTTGACAAACAAAATCAATTGAAAGTTGCCGCACAGACTTACCGTCAGGACGGTAACGATTACTGGCCTGGTGCTATTGATCCGAGTACTTCGAAAATTACCAGTGACGTGTGTGCTAACTGGGATAGGTTTTGGAAAGTAGATAAAGCTACAATCAATAAGTTCATTGAATTGTCGAAAACAGGTGGAGCAACAACAACCTCTGAGTTCGATGTAATTAATCAGTGGCCTGCTACAGGTAATGGACTCAATACCAAGGGTGCAAACGGAACTCCGCTTACACTTTACGGTAACCTTAGCTACGCTCCGTTTGTTGACGTAAACGAGAATGGTATATATGAGCCTGCTTCAGGTGATTATCCTTTGATTCGTGGCGACGAGTATATCTGGTGGGTGTTTAACGATGCCGGTAATACTAAACAACAGAGTGCTACGTCTTCAATGGGTATCGAAGTGCAGGCTTCAGCTTTTGCATATTCTACACAGGACTTCCTGAATAACGCGACGTTTGGTAACTATCGTGTTATTAACAGGGGAAGTCAGTCGCTAGATAGTACTTACATTGCTATATGGGATGACTGTGACCTTGGTTACTATCACGATGACTTTATCGGTTGTGATACACTGAGAGGTTTGGGTATTCAATACAATGGTGTTCTGGCTGATGGTCAGGAAGGTGGTTTCCCTGTAAACAGCTATGGTGCAAATCCTCCGCAGGTGGGTATGGACTTCTTCCAGGGACCTAAGAAAGTGGTTCATCGTCAAAACGCTGTTGATACTTTTCAGCAGCTCAACATGACCAACTTCACGTACTACAATAATGACTTCAGTACGATCGGTAACCCAAGTAATGGTATCCAGATATACAACTACATGACTGGTTCTATCAGGAATGGTGACCGTTTCACAAATGACTTTCAGGGTGCAGGTATCCCTACCCGTGGTTATGGTTCTGGTCCGGTAACTAACTTCGTATTTACAGGTGATCCTGGTGAAAAAACAACATGGTCTGAGTGTTCATGTAGTAATACGCCTGCTGACCGTAGGTTCATATTCTCTTCTGGTCCTTTCCAGTTGTTGCCAGGTGCTACAAACGATATTACTTTCGGTTGTGTATGGGCTTCAGGTGTTGGTGGTTGTCCTAACACCGATTTCAAGACAATCAAGAATATCGATGATGGTGCTCAGGCATTGTTTGATGCCGGTTTCAAAACAGTCGAAGGTCCTGAAGCTCCGCGCCTTGTTGCAAGAGAGTTGGATCGTAAGATGGTTTTCTACATTGTTAACGATTTCGGAAGCAATAACTACAACGAAAATTACGGTCGTAACGATGCTGTAGGAAGTGCTAATTATCGCGATTCTTTGAGGTACCACCAAACTGTGACCAAGGCAAAATCTGTGAAGGATGTTGCAGATACCTTGTACCACTTTGAAGGTTACCGTGTGTTCCAGTTAGCTAATAGTCAGGTTACTTCAGCTGAAATCTTCGATCCGGTTACAGGCCAGGTTGATAATTCAAAAGCCTACGAAGTATTCCAATGCGATATTCGTAATAATGTTACTAAGATAATTAACTACACTAAAGTTACAAGTATCAGTGATTCTACTTGGATGCCTGAGTTGAAAGTTATTGGAAAAGATAGCGGCATTGTTCACAGTTTCGAAATTTCTCAAGATCAGTTCTCAACAAGTGCCGATAAGCAGTTGATCAATTACCATAACTATTATTTCGTAGCAATTGCCTATGGATACAATAATTTTGCGGCGTTCGATCCTTCTCCAAACAACGTTAATAAGACACAGGATATGGCTTATATCGGTAGTGCGCATGGTGCAGGCGGTATTAACATTCCAGTAGTTACAGCAGTACCTAATCCAGCTAACGGAGCAATGGGTACTACCTTGAATTCAGATTTTGGTTCAGGAATTACAGTTACACGTGTTGAAGGTGTTGGTAACGGCGGTAACAATGTTGAGTTGAGCGATGCAACCAACGAAGCAATCTTGGCAGGTACATTTAATGGTCAGGCTGTATATTCCGCTGGTCAGGGCCCGCTTAACGTAAAGGTTATTGACCCTGTTAAGGTTCCTGCTTATGATTGGATCTTCCAGATCAAGGGTAATGTCACTAACAACTTGCTCGCAAATAATTCATCTTGGTCACTTATTGCTAAAAACGGTGCAACAGTTGTTGATACTATTTATGGTGAGCGCGACCTTAGCACTATTAACGAACAAATTGTTGAAAAATATGGTCTGTCAATCAATATTACCCAGGTGAAGGCACCAGGATCAGACAAGGCGAACGGTAACGGATACCTTACTTCAAGTATTATCTTTAGCGATCAGGCTCAGCCATGGTTGTGGGGTGTAACCGATCAGTCAGATAGTAATTTTGCTAACTGGATAAGGTCTGGTAACAACACAAACGGATTCAAGCAAACTCTTGACGCTATCAAGAACCCTTGCGGATTCAATGATAACAATTTTGATACTTTGCAGGCATATGAAAATATGTTGAGCAATTTCACTCCTGCAAAGAGCACTTGGGCTCCTTATGTTCTCGCTGCTCCTTACTTGTCTAATCATGCTGGTACAGGTAGCCAGTGCGGATTCGAAGTAGCCTATGCAACACCTACCAGCCCACTCGCAAACTTTGGCGCGTTACCTGATGTTAATATCGTATTTACCAGTGACAAGTCTAAATGGACTAGAGTAACTGTTATTGAAGAGCAGGAAGATCCTGAGCTCGCTGAAGGTGCCGCTCCTAAGTTCTATGCAAGAAGGCATAAAGGGTGGAATTTGCAAATTGATAACGCAGGTAATCCAGTTTATTCTGATGATCCTAACGATATGGGTAGGTCTTATTTCCCGGGTTATGCTATCGATCAGGCTGGTAGAAGGTTGAACATCGTATTTGGCGAAGACTCTTATCTTGATCATGACAATGGCCGGGATATGATATGGAATCCAACTTCAAGGATTTTCAATCCTTATGATAACTCAATATTGTTTGGTGGTAAGCACGTTATCTACATATTGAATACTACTTACGATCAGGATCATGTGTTCGACTCTATCGTTAGGAAGGCGTCACCAACAAACAATACTATTTTGAAGTCTGCTTACAATGCAGGTGCATGGGTAGGGCTGCCAACAATCAATCCTTCTTTGAAATTACTTTCTCTGAAAGATGGTCTTATTCCTACCGAAACAACGTTGAGGTTCAGGGTTAATCGTCCTTTCGCTCCATATGCTGCTACTACTGATACTTCTTCTTTGACTAACATTACACACGGTAAGCCTTATCAGCCATACTATACGTTCTCTACTAAGGATCTTGCGCCAAGTGCAATATCTGATGCTACTGACCGTAACGCTTTGCTTGATAGGATTAAATCTGTACCTAACCCATATTACGGGTACTCTGGTTATGAAACAAGCCGTTATGATACCAAGGTTAAGATCATCAACCTGCCGGCTAATGTAACTGTTACAATCTATGCCCTTGACGGTACACTTATCCGCACACTTACCAAGAGTGATCCTAACACGTCTTACCTCGATTGGGACGTTCGTAATGCGGCTGGTTTGCCTATCGCAAGCGGAATGTACCTGATGCATGTTAAGGCTGAAGGAATTGGAGAAACAGTTCTGAAATGGTTCGGTGCAATGCGCCCAATTGATGCGACTTCTTATTAATTTATAATTTACAGGGTGGTAGTTCTGCTACCACCCCTTATAATAGTCATTAAGTATATATATTATGAAAAAATTTTCAAATAGTACTTTAATCGCCGTTTGTGCTCTTGGCATATCATTTTCATCCCTGGCTGGTAATAAAGACCGTGTTGGCCAGTCTGGTGCGCCTGAAATGCTGATCAATCCATGGGCGCGTACTACAGGTGTTTTCGGTTTGAACAATGCCTGTGTTTCAGGTATTGAAGCTATGAAAACCAATATTGCCGGTTTGGCTGCCGATACAGCCCTTGAAGTTGGCCTTACTCATGGGGTTTATCTTACTGGTACTGGCATCAACATCAACAACTTGGGCATTGCTACACCGGTTGGTAGTTCAAGTGTAATTGGTCTTAATGTTATGTCTATGAATTTTGGCGACATTACAGAAACCAATTATTTCAATCCTGATGGCATTGGTACCTATCATCCTCAGTTCTTAAATGTACAGTTGGGTTTTGCCCGTCAATTCTCTACCCACGTAAATGCAGGTGCTGCGGCAACGTATGTTTCCGAACAGATCAATAGCGTCAACGCTTTGGGCCTTGCATTTGAGGGAGGTATCCAGTACATCACAGGAAAGAATGATAATTTCCATTTGGGTATTACCCTTCGTAACCTGGGTACTAATATGCGCTTTACCGGTAACGGTTTTGCAGTAAATGGTGAACAGGCTGAAGCAAGTCCTACTTTTGCTGTAACACAGCGTGTGCCTTCGGATAAATTCGAAATGCCTACTTATCTGAACCTTGGTGCTTCTTATGACATTTACCTTGATGAGCATCGCTTGGTAAGTGCCGATAGCGTACCAGTTCATAAATTAACCCTTATGGGGAATTTCACATCAAATTCATTCATCAATGACTATCTGGGCCTGGGTGCTGAGTATTGCTACAGGAACATGTTTAGCTTAAGGGCGGCATACAGGTATGAAAATGGTATTGGTAATTCTGCAACCACTGCAACTATGTACACTGGTCTGGCGATGGGTGTAAGTGTACAGTCTCATCTTGGTGTTGGTGGCCCAATGTTGGCTATCGATTATTCTTTTAGGCCTACACAGCGCCCTGCAAATGGTGTGCATATGTTTTCCTTGAGGTTTACCCGTAACAGTAAGAAAAAGGATAATTCTCAGTCATTGGATTAATAATATAGGTTTTTGATTAGTTAATTGTTATCTTATTTTTCGTATTTTTGTGTCCCAACGCTTCTGTGCTACAGAGGCGTTGATTTTTTTGTAGCAATAAACCATTAAAAAAATGTCTGATTTAAATTATTTGACGAAGGAGACTTTGGCTCAAATGAGGGAAGAGTTAAACAAACTAAAGACCGTCGGCCGTTCGGAAATTGCCCGCCAGATTGCTGAAGCAAGGGAAAAGGGTGACCTTAAGGAAAATGCCGAATATGACGCAGCCAAGGAAGCTCAGGGCCACCACGAAGCTAAAGTAGCACAACTGGAACATGCTATCATGAATGCCAGAGTTATTGATATAAAGGATATTGACCTCAGCAAAGTATCTGTTTTGAGTAGAGTAACCGTAACGAATCTTGCCAATAAGAAGACTGTTGTTTATCAGATCGTTTCTGAAAATGAAGCCGACCTTAAGGCTGGGAAGATCTCAGTAACATCTCCGATAGGAAAGGGCCTTTTAGGAAAAGCTGTTGGTGATATCGCAGAAGTAAGTGCCCCCAGTGGTACTTTTAGGTTCCAGGTAGAAGGTATTTCTGCTTAATTCAATTAGTAACTATGAGCACAATTTTTTCAAAAATTATAGCTGGGCAGATACCTTGTTACAAGATTGCAGAGAACGACCTTTTTTTCGCATTCCTGGATATCGAACCAATTCGCGAAGGACATACGCTAATAGTGCCTAAATGCGAAGTAGACAAAATATTTGATGTCGATGATAGTTTTTTGAGTCAATGGCTGGTTTTTGCAAAGCCCATAGCTCATGCAATTGAAAGAGCCTTCCCTTGCAAACGATGCGGTCTGAGTGTTATCGGGCTCGAAGTGCCTCATGCACATATGCACCTCGTGCCTATAAATTCTGCTGATGATCTGAATTTTACAAAGCCTAAGTCAAGGGTAAGCGATGAGTTACTCAAGTCGGCACAGGATAGGATTTTGGCCGAAATGAAATGAGCGATTACCAATTAACGATATGTATTAAAAAAGGCCCAACATGGGCCTTTTTTTAATTGCTGCTACAGTTCATGAAAAAGAAAATGCCGGGTGGTTCACCGGCATTTTCTTTTATCAATTTTATCTTTAAATTATCCCATATTATGAAAGACATGTTGAACGTCATCATCTTGCTCCAGTCTTTCAATTAATTTGAACACATCTTCTGATTGCTCCTCGCTAATTTCAATTGTATTCAGTGGCAGCCATTCAACGGTAGAAGAGAGTGGGGTAATATTTTTATCTTCCAAAGCTTTTTGCATATTGCCGAAATCGGTAAATCCACAACGCACAATAATGTTGCCTTCCGAATCTTCACCAACTTCCTCAAGCCCGAAGTCTATTAATTCCAACTCCATATCATCCATATTCAACCCTTCCGGACTCAGTTTGAACACACCAAGTTGTTTAAATAGAAAAGATACGGATCCACTATTACCTGGCGCACCGCCACCTTTGTTAAAATGTGAGCGCACGTTGGCCACGGTGCGTGTAGTATTATCAGTAGCTGTTACAACCAGAACTGCGATGCCGTGCGGTGCATAACCTTCATAGATAACTTCATCGTAGCTGCTGGTGTCCTTGCCCATTGCATTCTTAATGGCAGCTTCAATGCGGTCCTTAGGCATATTGAAGCCCTTGGCATTCTGCATTACGCGACGAAGCATTGGGTTGGTCGCCGGCTCCGGGCCACCTTTCTTTACTGCTATTGCAATTTCCTTGCCTACGCGGCTGAATTGTTTTGCCATGCGGTCGTACCGCGCAAACATCGATGATTTACGTACTTCAAATATCCTGCCCATGTGTAAGTAGCTGTTGGTATTTCAGGTTGCAAAAGAAACAAATTCAAAATTCAAAAGCGAAAAAATACAATTGCTTCCCAGGGGAATATGCACTGAATTTTTTTTCTCAGAGATTTTAACAAAACTTGATTTTCGGCATAGATTTTGTTGGTTATGTTTGTCTCTAAATTTTACTAACTAAATCCTTATTTATGAAAAGTATATACCTTAAATTTTGTCTTTGTCTATTTGTTATTTCTTTTTTAGAAGTATGTAGTACCACAGCGTCCTATAGTCAGATTATTTCTACGATAGTTGGCAATGGGACAGCAGCCTATGGTGGCGATGGCGCTGCGGCTTCTGCTGCTTCCTTAC
>CANCOG010000046.1 GCA_947379685.1 Flavipsychrobacter stenotrophus
TAAATTTGTCGCCCAATGAGTACAACCACAAAAAAGCCGTTATTACTCCCTGCTTTCTTCACGATGAAGTGCCCCAGTTGCAGGAAGGGTTTTGTATTCCAGAATAGAAGTGTCTTCCCGCTGGGTAAAACAGTTGCGATAAAAGAAAAGTGCGAAGTATGTGGTCAGAAACTACTCTCTGAAAAAAACAATGGCGCCGGAATGAACTATGCACTAACTATGGTAGTTTTTCTGCTCAACCTGCTTTGGTACTGCCCATTGTATATTTCGTTCAAGAAGAACCCCAACGAAAACTGGTATGAAAACAACAGTGTGGAATGGTATCTGGCTTCCAGCATATTTGTGGTAATCGTCCTCCAACCATGGTTAATGCGGATGTCCAGGATGGTTTATCTGTACCTATATGTAAGCTTTGGGGCTAGCTCTGAAGCAACAGACAAAAACGTCTGACCTTTACGGGATCCGAATGGTACAATTTCTCCCATTTTTGGGGATTAGTCAGTCCAATAAAAACCTATTGTTTCCCCATGTTCACCGCCATTTTCCCTTCCTTCACCTATTTACAGTTCTGATGGTTTAAGTGGCACGGTATTTTTGTGCCATGGAAGCAAATACCATTATCATGAACATCGAAAAAAAATCAAACAACGATATCTACTTCAATGCAATGAGAGGGGTTGTATTGTTTATTATTTCAGCTGCTCTTACAATAGCAGGCTGGGGCGATGCAACAATAACAGGTACGGCATCACTTATAGCAGCAGCAGTGACCGGAATAGGGGCCACTGCGCTACTTTATAAGGCGATCAAAAAAGATAAGGAAAGATTAAGCTGGAGCCGTTAGGAAGCAACAGCGGGTGCAGGCACGTAATAGGAAACGTTCAATTCTGAATTAACCTGTTCAGCAGCCTCAATAGGAGCAAAGGAGGACAGGTGTTCTCCATTCCCCTTGCGTACAGCAGTTGTATGTTCGAAATGGGCAGATGCCTTACCATCCTTGGTAACAACAGTCCAGCCATCCTTTAACGTATAAACATCTTTAGTACCCAGATTGATCATCGGTTCAATGGCTAACACCATTCCCGAACGCAATTTTTTACCATCACCACGTTTACCAAAATTAGGAACCTGAGGGTCTTCATGCAACTGGCGGCCTACACCATGTCCTACCAATTCACGCACTACTCCATATCCGTTTTCTTTTGCAGTGAAATTCTCAACGGCAAAAGAGATATCCCCTACCCTGTTATTTTCCATAGCCTGGGCAACACCACGGTAAACTGACTCCTTAGTAACTTTTAATAACTTCAGCACCTCTGACTTCACATTGCCGATTGCAAATGTGTAGGCAGAATCGCCATGGTAACCATCCCGATAAAAACCACAGTCGACAGAGATAATATCACCATCTTTCAATTCGTACGCACCAGGAAAGCCATGTACTACAACTTCGTTCACCGATATGCATAATGAAAAAGGAAAGCCGTGGTAGCCTTTAAAGGACGGAATACCACCATTATCTCTGATGAAAGTTTCGGCCATCTTATCAATAGACAATGTCGTGATACCTGGCTTTAAAAACTTTGCCACCTCAGTTAAGGTGGCAGATACCATTAATGCACTACTACGGATAATCTCAATCTCCTCGTTACTCCTGATATATATCATTAAATAATAATAGTAAAAATGAACAAAAAAAAAGGGCTCACCGGTAGCACCGGTGAGCCAATAATATTTTAAGCCGAAAGACTCTTTGTTGTTGTTGGGCTAGCTACTGTACGGCCAGTGATGCGGCCGGTTTTCATTAAGCCATCGTAATGGTTCATGAGTAAGTAACTTTCTACCTGCTGGAGTGTATCCAAGATAACACCAACACCAATCAGCATTGAAGTACCACCAAAGAAGGAAGAGAAACCACTTGTGATACCTACAACCGATGCGATACCTGGTAAGATACCTGCAACTGCCAGGAACACAGCACCCGGAAGAGTGATACGATCCATAATAGTAGCAATGTAGTTAGCAGTATCTTCACCTGGCTTAACACCTGGAATGAAACTGTTGTTACGTTTCAGGTTATCTGCCATTTCTGTTGGGTTAAATATCAACGCTGTATAGAAATAAGTGAATGCGATAACCATAACTGCATAGAACAGATTGTACCACAATGAATGGTTATCGGACAATGCATTCAGGAAACCTGCAGCACCATCGCTGGTAGCATAACCCCTGAAAATAGTTGGGATGAACATCATTGCCTGAGCGAAGATGATTGGCATTACACCTGCCGAATTCACTTTCAATGGAATGAAATCACGGTTGCCGGAAACTTCTTTAGCAGCATTTGTACTGCCAATGATGCGACGGGCGTAGTTCAATGGAATCTTACGAACACCCTGAGTTAACAGAATAAGACCGATAATAACTGCAATGAAAATAGCCATTTCGATCAGGAGGATCAATAAACCACCTGCACCTGCACCACTTGATGTCTTGTCAACAAACTCCTGCCAAATTGAATTAGGGAAACGGGCAAGGATACCTACCATGATGATCAATGAAGTACCATTACCAATACCACGATCTGTAATCTTTTCACCTAACCACATTACAAACAAAGTACCTGCTGTAAGGATAATAACGGTAGAGATCCAGAACATGAAACCCGAATAGTTTTGTGCAATTGCACCTGCGTAAGGCTGCGTGTTCAGCAAGTAAGTAACATAGGCACTTGCCTGCAACGCTGTAACGATAACAGTGAGATAACGTGTGTACTGATTGATCTTACGACGACCGCTGTCTTCGCGCTGCATTTTAGCTACTTGTGGAACCACGATACCCGCCAGCTGCATAAAGATAGAGGCAGAGATGTAAGGCATTACACCCAATGCAAAAATGGAAGCCCTGTTAAAGGCACCACCTGCAAACATGTTCAATATACCCAACAGGCCACCACCAGCACCAGAGCTGGATTCTTCAATCATCTTTGGGTTGATACCTGGTAAAGTGATTAAACAACCTATGCGATACACCAACACCAAAAGAATGGTATAAACGATGCGCTTACGAAGTTCGTCAATGCTCCAGATATTTTTTAGCTTATCTATAAATTTCTTCACAGGGAATGTGTTTGTCTAAAATGAAATGCGAATAAACGACAAAAGACGCATTTATCCAAAAATGCGCCTCTTAATTTTCTTGCTATTAAATAAGCTCAATGGTTGCACCTGCAGCCTCTATTGCTTCTTTAGCTTTTGCGCTGGCTTTATTCACCTTAAAAGCAATCTTTGTCTTTAACTCGCCGTTAGCCAATATCTTAACGAGATCGGTACGGTTGATAAGGCCATTGATGTATAATATTTCAGGAGAAAATTCAGGAAGGCTGTATTTTTCAACCAAAAGGTCAACCTGACCCAGGTTAAATACTTTGTAGTCAACACGGAACGGGTTTTTGAAACCACGCTTTGGCATACGACGCTGAATAGGCATCTGGCCACCTTCGTGACCTTTCTTTGACTGGTAACCAGTACGGGCCTGCTGACCCTTGTTACCCTTTGTGGAAGTACCACCGTGACCACTACCTTCACCACGACCAATACGTTTTCCGTGATGAGTTGCACCTGCAGCTGGTTTCAGATTATGTAATTGCATTATTCTACAGTTTTTGAACTTGCGCGGAATGTATAACCGCTCGCAAATCGATTAAAAAATTATTTTACTTCTTCAACTTTCACCAGATGGTGTACGGCTCTAACCATACCCATTATCTGTGGTGTACCTTCCACTTCTACAGTGTGGTGCATTTTGCGAAGGCCCAGAGCAACAAGTGTACGCTTCTGGCGTGCCATACGGTCGATGCCGCTTTTCACCTGTGTTATTTTTATCTTTGACATATAAACAAAACTTAAAAGTAATAACTTAAAAATAAAAACTTCCAACGCTTTCCCTTTCGGGGTAAGGAAGAATACTAGCCGTTAAATACCCTCTTCAGGCTAATGTTACGGGTTTTGGCAACCTGAATTGGCTCACGAAGCATACCCAGTGCAGTGAACGTAGCTTTAACCACGTTGTGCGGATTGGCTGATCCCAGTGACTTTGACAGGATGTCGGTAATACCGGCAGCCTCAAGTACAGCACGCATGCTGCCCCCGGCAATTACACCAGTACCATGTGCAGCTGGCTTTATCAACACCTTTGCAGCACCGTCTTTGGCAAACTGCTCGTGAGGAATAGTACCATGCATAACAGGAACTTTAATGAGGTTTTTCTTGGCATCATCAATTCCCTTTGTAATAGCTTCCTGTACTTCCTTGGCTTTACCAAGACCATGGCCTACAACGCCATTGCCGTTACCAACAACCACAAGAGCTGAAAAGCTGAACGCACGACCACCTTTAGTAGTTTTCACCACACGGTTGATGGCAACAACCTTTTCACTTAGTTCGAGGTCTCCCCCCTTTACGCGATTTAATGTTCCTTTCATAAAATATTTGTTAGTCTACCCGCTCATTAGCTGATTGACTGATTAGCTAATTCTAAAATTTTTATCGGTACAATTGCTTTACTAACCAACGGGCAGCTTGCCAATTGATTACCGAGCATATTAAAATTTCAATCCACCTTCGCGTGCACCATCAGCAACCGACTTAACGCGGCCGTGATATAAATACCCACCACGATCGAAAACGCAAGTGGTAATACCTAATGCAACAGCTTTCTGAGCGATGGTCTTACCCACCATTGCAGACTTTTCAACTTTTGTACCGCCCTGTGCAGCAATATCCTTCATTTTGGAATTTGCGGCAACAAGAGTTGTACCGGTTTTGTCATCAATCAACTGAACATAAATATCAGTGTTGCTGCGAAAAACAGAAAGCCTTGGCTTCTGTGCTGTACCACTAACGTTGGTACGAATGCGCCAACGTAATTTTTGACGACGAATCACTTTTTCATCTAAAGACATAACTACTGTGTTTTACGGGCTCATTTCCGATTTTAAAGAAATGGCTGCCGGAGTTTGAATTTGTTTATAAACTTCAATAAAACCGGCTCAATTAAGAAGAGAACCGGTTTTATGAATAACCTGGTAAGAAAAACAATTAAGTTATTATTTACCGGCTGATTTACCTGCTTTACGACGTACAATTTCATCGGAATAGCGAACACCCTTTCCTTTGTATGGTTCAGGTTTACGCAGACTGCGCAATTTTGCTGCTACAGCACCGAGTAATTGCTTATCAATAGATTCGAGAATAATTCTTGGATTCTGACCTTTTTCAGCGATTGCTGCAGCTTTGATCTCTACAGGTAATTCCATAATGATATTATGCGAAAAACCAAGTGCCAGATCTATCTGGTTGCCGGTAACGGCAGCACGATAACCCACACCTACCAACTCCAGTTCCCTTTTGAAACCTTCTGTAACACCAGTTACCATGTTTGCTACCAAAGAGCGGTATAAACCATGAAGTGCACGGTGACGGATCTGATCCGTTGGTCGAGAAACCAATAATTCACCGTTTTCAACCTTAACTGTGATATCGCGGTCAATGTTCTGTGTCAAGGTTCCTTTTGGACCCTTAACTGTAAGTTCGTTTGTTGGAGAAATTGTAACACTAACTCCGTTTGTAAGAACAACAGGCTTTTTACCTATACGTGACATAAAACTAAAAAATTAAAAAAAATTAAAACGATGCTGTGTTCAGTTACCGTATAGAGAACTTAAATAAACAGCTAATACTTTTATAAATCAATGTGACTGTCAACCAAAAGAATCAAATCACACAATTCTTCCTGATAAAATCAAATAGCCAATCAACGTTTCCGTCAATCAGCTAAAAAGATTAATAAATATTGCACATTACTTCACCACCTACATTCTGTGTACGGGCTTCTTTATCTGTCATCAAACCTTTAGAGGTAGAAATGATAGAAATACCGAGGCCATTCATTACACGACGGATCTCAGCTGGCTTAGAATACTGACGCAGACCTGGACGGCTGATGCGCTCTAAAGACTTAATAGCTGGTTCCTTTGTAATTGGATCGTACTTAAGGGCTATTTTGATAAGACCTTGCTTGTTGTCATCTTCAAATTTATACTTGAGGATATAACCTTTATCGTAAAGAATTTCCGCGATGCGTTTCTTAACGTTAGAAGCAGGGATTTCAACAATACGATGACGAGCCATTTGCGCGTTACGGATACGGGTCAATAAATCTGCTATTGGATCTGTTACCATTTTATGTTTTAGGTTTTTGTAAAAAAAATTGTTACGGGTTTCAGGGCTTTTTCCCTGACCTTGAAACGTACTGCTCCCCTTTTGCCGGGGAAACGCTTACCAACTAGCCTTTCTAACTCCAGGTATCTTTCCGTCAAGCGCCATATCGCGGAACGTATTACGGCAAATACCGAAATAACGCATATAACCACGTGGACGACCTGTAATCTGGCACCTGTTCTTCAGACGTACTGCAGAAGAATTCTTTGGAAGCTTATCAAGACCTGCATAATCACCCGCAGCCTTAAGAGCTGCGCGCTTTACTGCATATTTAGCTACCATTGCTTCGCGTTTACGCTGACGGGCTTTTACTGATTCTTTAGCCATATTCTTTTCTTTCTGAATCCCGCTGATTAAACGGGAATATATTTATAATATTTTGACCTGTATTGCAAGAACAGGCCCGCAGCGCGGACCTGCAATAAAATACTAACCGGTTTTTTCCATTGTTTTGAATGGCATTCCCAACTCTTTCAGCAATTCAAATGCTTCTTCGTTGGTTTTAGCGGTAGTAACGAAGGTGATATCCATACCACTGATACGAGGCAATTTATCGATGTTGATCTCAGGATAGATGATCTGCTCGGTAATACCCATTGTATAGTTGCCACGGCCATCGAATGATTTTTCATTGATACCCTTGAAGTCACGAACACGTGGAAGAGAAACAGATACGAAACGATCCATAAACTCAAACATGTTTACATTGCGCAGTGTAACACGGCAGCCGATAGGCATGTTCTTACGTAACTTGAAGTTAGAAATGTCCTTTTTAGACATTGTTGGTATAGCCTTCTGACCAGTAATGAGTGACATTTCGTTCACTGCATCATCAATCATTTTCTTATCGGATACCGATCCCTTAACACCCTGGTTCAAACAAATTTTTACCAGACGTGGGCATTGCATTACCGTTTTATACCCGAATTTCTTCATGAGTGCGGGCACCACTTCATCCCGGTACTTTTTTTGTAACCTTGGGGAATATGTTGTTGTCGTTGCCATTATTTGATTACCTCCCCTGATTTTTTAGAAATACGTGAAAAACCGGTTTCAGTACGGGTACGGGAGATGCGTGAAGGAGCCTTAGATTTAGGATCCCACAACATCACGTTAGATATATGTATAGGCGCTTCTTCCTTTACAATACCACCCTGAGGGTTCTGAGCGTTAGGTTTCAGGTGTTTGGTTACCAGATTAACTCCTTCAACAAGGACACGTCCTTCAGAAGTAATCACGGAAAGCACCTGATGCGGCGTGGTGCGATCCTTATCGTCACCAGCAATAACAACCACGTTATCGCCCTTCTTAATATTGAACTTTGGTTTAAATCTCTGTTTCACAGTTACTATGAATTAAGCGTTGTATATTGATACCGTTTTTTCTAACGGGCTGCAAAGGTACAACAAATTTTACAATACTTCTGGTGCGAGGGAAACAATTTTCATGTACCCTTTATCGCGCAATTCACGGGCTACCGGTCCGAAGATACGGGTACCACGGGGCTCATCGGAGTTATTGAGCAAAACGACAGCATTATCATCGAAACTGATGTAAGACCCATCTCTACGGCGAAGCTTGTTCTTGGTACGAACGATCACCGCTTTTGATACGGTGCCCTTCTTCATACCACCGCCTGGGATAGCGTCTTTTACAGTTACTACGATCTTGTCGCCAATTCCTGCGTAATCTTGTCCCGAATTGCCCAACACACGTATGCAAAGTACTTCTTTGGCACCGCTGTTGTCGGCTACATTGAGCCGGGATTCTTGTTGTATCATTCTAAAAAGTTACTTAGCTTTTTCAATAATTTCTACCAGGCGCCAGCGTTTAGTTTTGCTAAGCGGACGCGTTTCCATAATACGAACTACATCACCAATACCAGCGTTGTTCTGCTCGTCATGAGCATGGAAGCTCGATGATTTTTTAATGAACTTTCCGTACATAGGGTGTTTCACTTTACGCTCAACATTCACAGTGATGGTTTTCATCATCTTGCTGCTACTTACTACGCCTATACGGGTTTTCCTGCTTTTTCTTTCAATTGCCATAACGGACATCAATAATATTTATTAGAAACCTAATACTCTTTTGCGGCTCTCAGTTTTCATACGGGCTATTTCCCTGCGCATGATCTTAATTGCAAGCGGATTTTCAATCGGGTTAACCGCGTGACTGAATTTCAGTCTTTTCAGGCGCATTTCCTCATCGCTTATTTTACTAAGCAACGCCTCGTTATCAAGCGAGCGGAGTTCTTCTGCGGCTGTTTGTTTTTTGTTTGCCATTGTTATTGTTTTTGTCGAAGTGATCAATTGAAATTAAAAGCAACGTGCCCAAATCCTCAACAAATCCTCAATTTATATTGATTTCGAAATCTGTTTTGAACCAGCTTTCTACTTAATACTCTTTACTAATTAAGCACCAGCGTAATCATGACGAACAACAAACTTCGTCCGGATCGGTAATTTTTGAGCTGCAAGGTCCATAGCTGCACGGGCAACTTCCATAGGAACACCTTCAATCTCAAACATGATCAAACCTGGCTTTACTACTGCAGCCCAGAATTCGAGGCTACCCTTACCTTTACCCATACGCACTTCAGCAGGTTTACGGGTGATTGGCTTATCGGGGAAGATACGGATCCAAACATTACCTTCACGTTTCATTTCGCGGGTCATTGCCTGACGGGCAGCTTCGATCTGGCGGTTTGTTATCCATTTCGGTTCCATGGCTTTCAAACCAAATGAACCGAAGGAAATCATTGCACCACGCTGTGCGTCTCCTTTAATTCTTCCTTTATGCGCCTTTCGGTGTTTTGTCTTTTTTGGCTGTAACATTGTTACAAAATTATAGAGGTATGCTAAATATTATGAATACTGTTTCTTTATACTGACCGGAGTCATGGCTGGCAACTATCTGCGGCCGCCACCACCACCTTGTCCGCCGCGATTTCCACCGCCCTGGCCGCCACGGTTACCACCGCCTTGACCACCACGATTTCCACCACCGCCCTGGCCACCGCCACCACGACGATCTCCGCCACGGTCACCACCGCCACCACGGCGATCTCCACCACGGTCATTGCTGCGTTCGCCTCTTGAGCCTTCTACACCCTGGAAGCTACCTGGACGGTTGTTTCCACGACTATCAGAATTTGCAGAGAAGTTAGGATTCAATTCACGGTTACCGAGAACTTCACCTTTACATATCCAGATCTTCAGACCAATCTTACCATAAACGGTCATTGAATATACAGAAGCATAATCAATATCCATACGGAAAGTATGAAGAGGGGTACGACCTTGCTTGAATTCTTCAGAACGAGCGATTTCAGAACCATTTAAACGACCACTTGCTTTGATCTTGATACCTTCGGCACCCATTCTCATAGCAGTAGTTATAGCCATCTTAATTGCACGCTTGTAACTTACACGACCTTCGATCTGACGGGCGATCGTATCACCTACGATCATCGCATCCAATTCCGGACGACGAATCTCCATGATGTTGATCTGAACGTCATCCTTTTTGGTAAGGTTCTTCAGCTCTTCCTTGATACGGTCAACTTCAGTTCCTCCCTTGCCTATGATAATACCAGGCTTTGAAGTGTGGATGGTAATAATCAGCTTACCTAAGGTACGCTCGATAACAATACGTGAAATACCACCTTTGTTAATACGTGCATTAAGATAAGTACGGATTTTGTGATCTTCTACCAGCTTCTGGCCGAAGTCCCTTTTTTCGCCATACCACATTGAATCCCATCCGCGGATGATGCCCAACCTGTTACCTATAGGATTACATTTTTGACCCATTGTACTATTATTGAGTTATTTGAATTATATTAAGTTTATGCTTCAGTTTCTTGTGCTGCTACAGGTATTGCGTTGCGGCTATCTACGATAAGAGTAACGTGGTTACTACGTTTACGAACGCGATAAGCACGACCCTGTGGAGCTGGGCGCATCCGCTTGAGGACACGGCCACCGTCAACAAATATGGTTTTTACAAAAAGGTTTGCATCTACCACGTCAACGCCTTCGTTTTTCACTCTCCAGTTGGCAATAGCACTCAGCAACAACTTTTCCAGCGGAACTGAGGGGTGTTTGGTGCTGAATTTCAATGTATTCAGCGCATTTTCTACTTCCAACCCGCGTATAAGGTCGGCCAGAAGGCGCATTTTGCGCGGAGAAGTAGGACAATTTCGTAAGCGAGCAACAGCTTCCATTATTTCTGATTTTTGATTGGTGATGCACTAAGAGTACAATACGCCAATAAACTATTAAACTTTTTACTTTTTAAAACCGGCAGACGATCTGTTTACCAATTATTGTTTACTTCCGCTATGACCCCTGAAGTTACGGGTAGGTGAAAACTCACCTAATTTATGTCCTACCATGTACTCGGTAACGTATACTGGTATGAACTTGTTGCCGTTGTGCACTGCGAAAGTCTGGCCAACGAAATCAGGAGTGATTGTGCTCCTACGACTCCAGGTTTTAACTACACCTTTCTTTGCCTTGCCTTCAGCTATAGCCATAACCTTTTGTTCCAGGTTAGCATCTATGTAAGGACCTTTTTTTATTGAACGAGCCATTATATTGACTTATTTATTTTTAATATTTATACTAATCATTTCAACTTCAACCTACCGGGAAACTAGAGTTTCTTACCGTTCCTGCGCTGAATGATCAGCTTGTTGGTTGATTTTGTCCTGCTGCGTGTCTTTTCACCCTTAGCGTATTTACCCTTACGGCTACGTGGATGACCGCCAGAAGAGCGACCTTCACCACCACCCATCGGGTGATCTACCGGGTTCATTGCTACACCACGGTTACGTGGCTTGATGCCTTTCCAACGGTTACGACCTGCTTTACCCATTGACTGGAGTGCGTGATCGCTGTTAGAAACGATACCTACAGTAGCCATGCAAGTACTCAGTACTTTGCGCAACTCACCACTTGGCATCTTCAGCACACAATATTTTTCTTCTTTTGCATTCAGCTGAGCATAAGTACCTGCTGAACGGGCAAGAGCACCACCCTTTCCTGGCTGCAGTTCGATGTTGTGAACAACAGTACCAAGTGGCATATTCTTTAATAAAAGAGCATTTCCAACTTCAGGAGGCACACTGGCACCGCTTATTACGGAAGCACCAACCTGTATACCCTGTGGGGCAATGATATAACGCTTTTCTCCATCGATATAATGAAGCAATGCGATGAAAGCTGTACGGTTTGGATCGTATTCTATTGTCTTAACAGTAGCCTTGATATCACTTTTGTTGCGTTTGAAATCAACAAGGCGATACTGGATCTTGTTACCACCACCGATGTAGCGCATTGCACGACGGCCCTGGAAGTTACGTCCACCCGTACCATGCTGATGCTCTAAAAGGCTTTTTTCAGGCTCATTAGTAGTGATCTCCGCATATGCGTTACCAATTCTCCAACGTGTTCCGGCTGTTACCGGTTTGTATTTACGTAATGCCATTTTATATTTTTATTAGCTGATGCGATCCTTAGCTTGTTGGCCAACAGCCTCACCAGATTTAATATTTAATTTGAAAGTTACTGTTTCAATCAGCTGCCCGTTAAATTTAGCGACCAGCTATTCAAACTATCCCTGAGCGAAAAGATCGATTGTATCTCCTTCAACAAGGGAAACTATAGCTTTTTTGTATGAAGGCTTTCTTCCGGATAAGAAACCAGCTTTAGTGTAGCGGGTCTTATTTTTTGCAGGTACCACCAGGGTGTGTACGTCGCTCACTTTTACTCCGTAGAATTCTTCAACTGCTTTTTTAATTTCCAGCTTATTTGCTGCGTTACCTACTACAAATGTGTAGCGGCCGTTGCGCTCCATCTGGCGATTTACCTTTTCGGTAATTACCGGCCGTACCAACACTTCTGAAAGTTTCATCTTATAAAAATTTTTATAGTCTTATTAGTAGTAAGTAGATAGTATAAAGTCGAAAGCTTTTATTCTATGACCTTGATGCCTCTACTAAATATTTCTAACTTACTTTGTTGAGCCACCTTCGCGGCACTAAGTATGTTTGTTATCGACCTTCAAGCGAAAATTAACTGTTCACTTTGTGCCGGAAACTATTTAGGCTTCTTCAACAACCTCAGGCTCTTCGCTGAACAACTTTGCAACTGACTCAGTGAACACAAGCACATTAGTGTGTGTGATGTCGTATGTATTCATATCACTTACGATAACCGTCTTAGTGTTAGGAATGTTACGGCTGCTGAGGTAAATATTGCTATCATATTCAGGCAACACCATCATGGTCTTACGGTTATCACCGCGAAGTGCATCTAATATTGCCGTGTAATCTTTAGTTTTAGGAGCGTCCATTTTCAGGTCTTCTACTACAACTATTTTGCTTTCACGAGCTTTATAAGTTAAAGCACTCATTTTGGCGAGGTCTTTCACCTTGCGGTTAAGCTTGAAGCCATAGAGGTGAGGTGCCGGACCGTTAACGGTACCACCGCCCTTGTACAAAGGGTTGCGGATATTACCTTTACGGCTACCACCAGTTCCTTTTTGCTTATGCAGCTTTTTAGAAGAACCTTGAACTTCTGCACGGGTCTTTGTCTTGTGCGTACCCTGGCGCTGTGCTGCGAGATATTGTTTTACCGCGAGGTAAATACAATGATCATTTGGCTCAATACTGAAGACATCATCCGGTAACTCAACCGAGCGGCCTGTCTTTACACCTTTACTATTTAAAACGTCAACTTGCATGACTAAATTAATTCTGAATTAAAACAATAGATCCGTTACAACCAGGAACTGAACCGCTAATCAATATATAGTTCTGTTCTGGGAATACTTTTACAACACGTAAAGCTTTTATTTTCACGCGGTCCTGACCCATACGGCCGGCCATGCGCATGCCTTTGAATACACGGCTTGGGTAAGACGAAGCGCCTATTGAACCCGGAGCACGTGAACGGTCATGCTGACCATGGGTAGCTTCGCCGACACCGCTAAAGCCGTGACGCCTAACCACACCCTGGAAACCTTTACCCTTGGTTGTGCCAACTACACTAACTTTTTCACCTTCTGTAAATATTTCGCAGGTTATATTTTCACCTACCTGTTTGTCGAGAGAGCAATTGCGCATTTCCTTTACTACACGTTTTGGAGTCGTGTTAGCTTTAGCAAAGTGATTAATGAGCGCCTGAGGAGTATTTTTTGCTTTTGCTTCGCCGAAAGCGATTTGCAAAGCATCGTATCCGTCGGTATCAACGGACTTCTTTTGAGTAACCACACACGGTCCAGCTTCGATGATGGTGCAGGCAGTCTGCTTTCCATTCGGTTCAAAAATGCTGGTCATACCAATTTTCTTACCAATAATACCTTTCATTATTATTATTTTTTAACTAAGCGCCCGGAGCCTGAATTGTGTGGGCCGGGATTAGTATTTTTTCAATTTTATTAAAGAACTAAGCAACTACTTTGACAATGGGGCAATTTGGTAACTGGCCAATTGTTTAATCATCATGCTTTGATTTCTACTTCTACGCCACTTGGGAGATCGAGCTTTGACAGCGCATCTACTGTGCGGGAAGAAGAAGTATAGATATCCAGCAAGCGCTTGTGCGTACATAACTGAAATTGCTCACGCGATTTCTTGTTTACGTGCGGAGAACGCAACACTGTAAAGATCTTCTTCTCTGTGGGCAACGGAATAGGGCCTGTAACCACTGCTCCCGTATTACGCACCGTCTTAACGATTTTGTCAGCCGATTTATCAACCAGATTATGGTCGTAAGATTTAAGCTTTATTCTGATACGCTGTGACATACTGTTTGTTATATTCTACCCCGAAAAATTTGGGACTGCAAAGGTAATGAATGTTTTGGATTGACAAATTTTATTTTGAGAAATTTTTTATTTTTTTCCTCAACCCATTTAAAAATGCTGCGATAACAATAATTGCAAGCTTTTTTAAGGGAGTGCAAAGGTATGGATTATTGATTGTAAAACAGCACAATGCGTAAAAATATGATAACTTTTTTTTGTTTTTGGGGCAAAAAGGCAACCTTTTTAGCTAGAAAGCCGCTTTTTGCATCTATAATTGCCGCCGGGCATATATTTTTTGCTTTTAGGGCCACTGCCAGATCTCTCCAAAAATGTTAGATTTTTCAAGAAATACTGCCTTAAAACTTTTTATTTACTGGCAAAAAGAAAATTCAACCAGCATTTAAAAATGGTGCAAAAAAGTTCAAAAATCCTTCTATGCCCCCTGTTTAAGTTTCGATTGCCAAGCATAAGCTACACCCTCGGAATAGAAGGGGTTAAAATCAGGTGGCAACGGTAGTATGGAGGATTTCGACTTTTCGTAACTTTACAATCGTGAATGCAGATGTCATTATCTCTATAGACAAAGAAATATTAGGCGGACAGTCTGTATTTGCTGGTACCCGGGTGCCGGATGAGTCCTTGTTTGATCATCTCGAAGCTGGAATTTCGCTCAATGATTTCCTCGACGATTTCCCTTCGGTTAAGAAGGAGCATGCTAATGCTCGTCTGGAGGTAGCAAACTGAATTATGCCCTATTAGCCAAAGCCTGCATTAATAGCTCATTATTCCTGCTAAAACACCACCCTACTCTGCCCTTTTTACCTGTATTTTCTGGAGGCCACGGAGGTAGCGGCTCCCAGTATTGAAATCACCAAGAGAAATGACCAAAATGGCGCCATCCATTTGCTCCATGCTTTCCTTGTTCAGTTCTGTAATTACATAGATCTTGTTTCCTATCTCCGTATTAAATAGCTCATTCCAGGAATAGACATTTTTATAACGATCGGAGGAGATCAAAACAAGGTACAATTCGCTGAGTTCCTTTGGTTTCAGGGTAGTTATGTGTACACTTTCCAGCAGGGTCTTTAGCAAAACGCCCTTTACACCCTTTATCCTGGCCTTTTCCTCTCCCTTATGGTTCCTGACAGGCAAATCACCAAGGTCAACCTCGGGCAGTTTCCTGATGGCCGCCAGATCGAAGGAAACGGGCTCAGGAATAAATCCTTCTACAACGAAATGATCTGTTACCTTAACGTCTCGTTGGGCTGACACAGTCAGGGAGGCAGAAATAAGGAAAACAAGAACAACCGAACGCTTCAATAACTTAATCATCAGATTTTGAGGAATATAAATAATGATTTTGTTTTAAAACAGCAACTATTTCAGCAACCAAAATATTTACCTGGATTTAGTAAACTTTTGCGTTTCCACAGTGTAACCCTGTGCTCCGGATCCCTTCAGGAAGTACATGCCGGGGGCGAGAGAACCAATGTTGAACTGGATCAGGTTCCTGCCTTCACGGCAGTATTGTTGTGGTAACTGATCTACTACCCTTCCATTGACATCACAAATACTGAAGGTCATAAGCTGGTCGCCCACCATCGTGAATTCAAGCCTTATCAACTCAAATGCGGGGTTGGGGAATACTTTCGATGGCTTGGCTGCTTCCTGCTCCTTAACTGCCGAAAAATAGGGCGATATGAGCTGAGTCATCTGGCTGGCATACTGGTGGTTATTACCGCCAAAGATACCTTCTACCCAAACTACTCCAGGTGCCCCCCACTCTGGCTGGGAACCGCTGTAGTCACCCCAGCGCTGCTCTTTTCCGCTCAGAATAGAAATGGA
>CANCOG010000047.1 GCA_947379685.1 Flavipsychrobacter stenotrophus
TGAATGGTTTTGTCGGTATAGTTTTTATTTATCACGTCAACCCCAGCCGGATTTTTCACTGTTACGTTCCAGGACTTGCTGGCATTGGCCGCCATTCCATCGGGTACAGTTATTATAATTTCGTTTGTGGCAGGGTCGGGGTTTGGTGCAATTTTGATGCGGGTTGTACCAGCGGCAGGGGCCGTCGGGGTGGATTCTGTATTTTGTTTGCCCAGAGTGATAAGCGGTACATCCTGTTTTTTGGCAGCAGGGCAAAGTACATTGTTCAAAATAAGCCGATACCCCGGTGACGCGGTATAAAACTGGAGGTTGGTAGGCGGCGCATTAACGGCATGACGGTAGTCCTCAGGATCGTGGCCACCATAGAAAGTCCAGGTACCGCGACCGTAATCACCATGTATATAACGGGCTTCTTTAGCCTCTTTATTGCCAGCCATAACCAGCACTCCCGGTTTCAGCACTTCATTCCTGAAGGCGGTAGTCTGCCCCATAAAACCCTTGATTTGTGTTGTGTGATTCTGGCACAGCATGGTAGGAACGATATCCAGTTTTGGGGGGAAGGCATTGAGTGTGAAAAAATCTGCCTTCGGATCAACCTTCCTGAGATCGGTGTTGTCGATGCTGGAATATTCATATACATAGGGACTGGTTTCCAAATTGAAATTCCTGAAAGCGAAACAATTGGTGAAATTCAGTTTCGCCTGTGCATTTGTGTCCATTGGGTCGCCGTCGAACTGCGTTTCACAAATATCAATACCATCGGAGGCAAGTGCAATGTCGTAGGTATCAGTTGCGGAGCACATGGCAAACATATTGCCGCCCGCACCTACAAATGCTCTTATCTTTTTCACGACGGCAAGCTGCATTTGCTGTACTTTCTTAAAGCCATGTTTACTCGCCATTCTTTCGGCTGCAAGCTGGTCGGCCTGATACCAGGGGGTACCCCTGAACTGATTCCAAAATTTGCCATATTGCCCGGTAAAATCTTCGTGGTGGAGATGGAGCCAGTCATATTTATCCAGGCCGTTTTCCAGAACTTCGTTTACATATATTTTATCGAACGGTATTTCAGCAAATGTGAGTGCGAGCGTTACGGCATCGTCCCAGGGCTCCTTATTGAGGGGAGTATATACCGCTATTTTAGGTGCTTTTACCAGTTGCACCACTTCGCCATCGTACTTAAGGCCGCCCACTTCTTTTACAACATCCTTATATTCAATGTCCTTCATTTTTGTGCAACTCACCCCCCGTGCAGCACACGAGTCGGCTATTGCCTTTGAGTACTCCATCCCAAAACTGCCTCCTTTATAGTTCAGGAACCAGTCAACCTTTATGCCCGCCCTGAGTGCGGCGAATGCAATACCATAAGCCTTCAGGTGGTTGGTTTGCCCTTCGGAATCCATAGGGATAAAGAGCTTTGTAGCCAGGGCAGCAGGTGAGCAACATACACAGCAAAGAAGTATAGCGACTAAACGAGATCTCATTATTGGTAAATTATGGGTGTAAGTTAGTGATAGGGATTGGAAAAGTGGTTAATGACCAACTCGGGGCAGCAGGGGAATAGTAGAATAGTTTTTGTATTTATTTGAGGTTCGCTTAATTTACATTTGAAAACTTACTGCCCCATGAAAGTATACCCCGCTCGGTTGTTATCAAAGGCATGGGAAGTTGTAATGGTAATGAGCATGATTTTACTTGCTTTTTACCTGCTTGTTTTATTGCTTGCATTTTCTGAATTGAACCTGATTGAAAAAATGGTTAGCCTGCTTTTTCTTTCCATTTTGATAGTGGTCACACTCATTGTCAGGGCTCTTGCGCACCGGTCGGCTGCGATTATTCTATATAATGATCGGGTAGAGATCTGTAAAACGAAGCAGTTTCTTTTTGGGACAGAGCAAATGGAGTTTGGGTTTAATGATGTTTCCCGAATGCTGCTGAAGGTGGGTTATCGCTCCCGCGACTACGCAGTGATCTGGCTAAAGGACGGGCGGAAATTGATGATCGATCAGCATTTCCCCATTTATCAGATGCATTTTGATTTTGAGGTGGTCAGTCTCGTTCATGACCTGGCTGGCTGCTACAATATTTTTAATGAACAAAATAATATTTCTGCTAAGGCGGAGTTGAGGATCGCCAGGCCAACGACCAATAATGGAGGGGTATTTTCATTGATAGTTGATATTTTTAGCTTTTTGGATTAGTGCCGGGGGGCGTATGGTAATTGTATTTTGATGGAGACCGTGATTAACAAGAATTGGAAAACAAGTTTGCCGTTGATCTAGCTTAATAAGGAATAGGAGAATGATCTTTGTTATTATTTTTAGTAAGGTAAATTTACATTGGAAAATTCCGATTTGTAATGAAAGTATACCCCGCTCGGTTGATATCTAAAGTATGGGAAGTAATGCAGGTATCAGTCTTAATTTTTATTATTATTTACACTATTGCTTTCTATATTACATCGTCCCGCTCTAGTCTGGCCGAAGCGATACCGAAATTGTTATTTATTATTATAATAATGATTCTTTCGAGTATAATCGAAAATCTTGCGCACAGGTCAATTGAGGTTACAGTCTATCCCGATCGGGTGGGCGTTTATCAAGAGAAAGAGTATTTTTTTAAAGCAAAAGAATTCGAATTCGAGTTCAAATATGTTTCCCGAATTTTGTTGAAAGTGGGTTATCGCTCTTGGGACTATGCTGTGATCTTTTTTAATGACGGGCGAAGATTGATGATACACCATCATTCCCCAAATCATCAGAAGTATGATGAATCGGGCGGATTAAATCTGCTTGAGGTGCTTGCTCGCGAGTACAATTCCTTTAATGAACGGAATAATATTCACACAAGAGCTGATGTAAGAACCGCGAAGGCTACAACAAATGAGATAACAAAGTTGTTTTTATCTATAGTTGATGTTTTAGAATGCTTAGATAGCGCAGCGGCCTCTTGTGCCTCGCCTGGCCTCCATTTTTGCAAGTGTTAGTCTGCGTTCTCATTGGTTAAAGTCTCTGGCATGTTATTTGCGGGATTTGAGATTATTATTGTGTTTTTATACTGTCGGTGCAGTCGCCGCGCCCTTGTATCCACGTTGCAAGCCACGATGCAGGGAATATAAGAACCGGTGCAGGCAACATTGAGCTTATTACTAAAAACTGAACCATGCGGCTACGACACCATATATATTGCCTCTTCATTGTATCTCTGCTGTTGGTCTCCTGCAAGACGACTAAGGATGTTCATCATGTCAATCCCGATTTACTGGCGGCATTTACATTTAATTCACAGATCTGGGGGGATATTTATTGGATTTACAAGGATTCTGCCACCGGGCAATCAGATACTTTCTTCTACACAGGAGGTTATGGGTCTCCCATAAATAAAGATAAATATACCCAGGAGGTGGGTCAACGAATTTATACAAAAGCGGGTGGACAAATAAATATACATGGCTTCGATTTTGATTTGATTGAAAACTATTGCAACTTTAATATATCTGGGAATGATATTGCTTCCAGTCCAAAAGCAAGTTATTCTTTTGATTATTTCCCTCTATTTACCTTCCCCTTTAAGGAAGGTGTGCTTCCCGCTAACGACAATGGATTTGGACTAGGAACTAAAACAGGTACCGTTACAGCCATTAATACAACAATTACCCCTGGTCTGCACACTTTCGATAAAGTAGCAATAATACATTATGTCAACACACCGGGCAATCCGTTTTTTGATGATTGGTACTACATTCGAGAACATATCGGTATTGTAAAAATGAAGCTATACCATCCTGATGACAGTATAGATATGACAATGAATTTGCATGATTATTATTTGCCGTAGGTGATAGGGGGCTAGTCCAAGCGTCGGATATCTCCTTTTTGGCAAACGGCAGCTTGCATTATATCAGGCAGGTCGATATTTTCACTGTGCTATTGCTCCGAATTTTTGGTTCCTATTTCACAAATCCCAAACTCATTATAAGCTATTTGAACTAAATACCGACTTAAGGTGTTTGGCAAGGCGTCGATATCGAGTCAAATACCTTAAAAATTACCGTTAGTGAAAAAAAACGACCGTTCGTTCCTTTTTTTGTGATTTTTTGACTTGCTAGCTTATTTTTAATCTACAAAATAAATCCTTATGAAATCCAAGCTGATTCAAGTGCCCATTTTTTTAGCGGTGGTTCTTACGTCGATCTTAGTTCCGATGCACTATTGTAACGCACAAATTATTACAACAATTGCCGGGGGTGTTGGCGGCTTCGGCTACAATGGCGACGGCATACCTGCCACCAGCGCTCAATTATCAGAACCGACCAGTTCATTTGTAGACATTAATGGCAATATCTACATTGCTGAGACATGGGGAAACAGGTTGAGAAGGATAAGTCCGACAGGCCAGATATCTACACTCGCAGGCGATGGAACCGTCGCAATTTCGGGGGATGGAGGACCAGCTACGGCAGCTCAGATCATGTACCCCAGTTCGGTGGTTGTTGACAGAATTGGGAACATTTATATTGCCAGTGCCATGGCCTTTGATGCTGTTTGCCGAATTCGGAAGATAGATACTTCTGGTATCATTACAAATTTCGCAGGTAACGATACCCTGGGGTATTCAGGTGATGGTGGACCGGCAACAGATGCTAAGATATCAGCTTCGTATCTGGCAGTTGACAGATATGGCAATATTTATTTCCCCCAGGATAATAGCATACGAGAAATTGACACCGCTGGAATCATACGCACCATTGCAGGAGTTTCCGGAACACCTGCCTACGATGGCGATGGAGGGCAGGCATCCGCAGCACACCTTTTTGATCCATTGGCGGTGTCCGTTAATGCTCATGGCACCATAGCTATCATAGACCATCATGGTATCCGCAAAATTGATACATCAGGAATAATTACCACGGTTGCCGGATCGGTAATGTCTTATGGGTTTGGCGGTGACGGCGGTCCAGCAACCGCAGCATTATTTAATTACCCCAGTAGCCTAACTTTAGACAATGCAGGAAATATTTTCGTGGCTGATAGACTAAATTATAGGGTAAGAATGGTTAATGCGTCAGGTGTCGTAACAACAATTGCCGGGATGAATTACTATCTATTTGGTTCTTATAAGGGCGACGGTATGCCCGCAACAACAGCCAAATTGAACCTGCCAACCGGGGTTTCGTTAGATACGATTGGCAATGTTTACTTTACGGATTGCGGCAACGCACGGCTAAGGAAAATTGAGCCCTCAGGGATTATTAATACTGTGGCAGGCACAGCTACACCGGGGTTCTCAGGAGATGGCGGAGGGGCGATGTCGGCTCAATTGTATACTCCTCAGGGATTAAGTTTTGATAGCAGTGGGGATTTATTTTTTGCAGATCCCAATAACGCAAGAATTCGGAGGATATCACCTTCCGGCGTAATAACTACGGTTGCCGGTGACGGTGTCTTCGCTTATTCGGCGGATGGCTTGGCGGCAACAGCCGCGCATATCGGTACCGCTTATTCTGTATACGCTGATAGATCAGGTAACCTGTATTTTTATGATGGCTATGCTTATATACGAAAAGTAAATAGCTCGGGAATTATTTCTACAATTGCAGGAACTGGCGTCTCGGGCTTTTCAGGAGATGGGGGGCAAGCGACAGCTGCAAAAATATCGGAAATCAGGGATATGACGATGGATGGAACAGGAAATATCTATTTTGCCGACTTGTATAACTATGTTGTGAGAAAAATAACGCCATCAGGTATAATTACAACTGTTGCGGGCAATGGTATTAATGGGTTTAGTGGTGACGGCGGTGCCGCCACGGCCGCAAAAATGGGAATTGTAAGTGCATGTATCCTTGATGTATATGGAAATCTGTATATTTCAGATTGGGGTAATCATAGAATTCGGAAAGTAAACCCGGCAGGCATTATTTCTACCATTGCGGGCACAGCCGCCTACGGATATAGTGGAGATGGGGGGCCGGCTACCGCCGCCCAAATTGATTACTTCGTATCAGGATTGGCTTGTGATAGTATTGGCAATTTGTTTCTGGCTGAGTATAATAACGAGAGAATAAGAAAAATTGACACAGCCGGTATTATTTCTACAATTGCCGGAATTGGGGTGGCGGGAAATACTGGTAACGGAGGGCCGGCTGTACATGCTCAAACTACAGGACCTGCTCACCTTGCCTTTGATCGCTCGGGAAGTTTATATTTTTCAGACGGCAACTGTTTGATCAGAAAAATCGGACCATGCTCATTACCAGATGCAGGAGTTGTTGCAGGACCAGATAGCGTATGTGCAGGAAGCACGATTACTCTGACCGATACGGTAGCAGGTGGTATATGGGTTAGCGGTAATACTACCCTGGCTACAATTTCCTCAACAGGGGTGGTTGCCGGTGTTTCGCCAGGAATTGTAAATGTTTATTACGTTGTTAATAATTCCTGTGGCACTGATACTACAGTATTCCCAGTTACTATTCGCACATCGGGTTCTTGTGTTAGCGGAATTGGAGTTGCTGGCTCAAAAAGTTATTCTTTAAACGCATACCCAAGCCCTAGTCATGGTTCATTTACGATAAATATTACTTCGGCTATGAGTGAATCTGCACACGTGATTATTACAGATATTTTAGGGCAGAAAAACAATGAATTTTTTGCTTCTACAAATAAGGAAGTTGAAGTGCGGTTGAATTTGACTCCTGGAATATATTTTGTGTCTGCCTCAATGCATGGTGCATTAATGAATACTAAAATTGTGATTGAATAATTGCAATTTTCGTGACTAATCTAAAATGAAAAATGGAGGTTGCAACGCGTCCAGAGAAAAAATATTAGGGCAGCATTTATGAAGCTATCATCGGATTAGACTCGAACCAATGATCCCATCTAAACGGTTGGAGCTCCATTTGTCCCTAGTCTTCAATATGACCTATAAAATAATAATTCGGCGGATGTCTCCGACTACGTCGTTGCGATTCCCTATCTCCTGATAGGCGAGATAAAAATAGCGTGCACACAATATGGTGGCGTTGACGTAAAAAAGAAAAAGAGAAGGCTGTGGTCAACACCATTACTAGAGCAACCAATGCCAAAGGCATCGCACCAAACTAAAAGTCATATGTCTAATCAGTATACGTAAAGGATTAGACCTAAATTAAAAACACGAGGAAAAAAACGGGAAGTAAATTGAAAATGTAGATAAAGGCACTGCCGGTTTTTATCCATCATAAATTATGATTAACTTACGCCCAAATTTTTAACTCTACGTTATATGTTCCACAATTCTATCCGGAAGGTAAGGACTTCAGTACTGGCACTCACTGTCTGCCTGTCTTTTTTAAGCCCTGTCTTACTTGCGCAACAGCAAAAAACAGAAAGAGGGGTACGCTCAATAGAAAAGAACAACCTGGACAATACGACCAAGGCTGTCATTTTTTCTGATGAGGCGAACTGTCAGGCTGGTCAGGAACAGGAAATATTCAAGACTTTTCTAGGTGTAGATGGGGTTAACTCACGGATGGAGTTGAAAAATACAACTACAACAAAAATGAATGTCACCACCCAAAGGTATACCCAGTTTTATAAGGGTATTAAGGTGGCACATGGCGACTATACCGTGGTAGAAAAGGGTGGTAGAGTAAACTATACCATGGGTAACTATTACAATATTACCCATGAATTGTCTACCACTCCAGCAATCTCCGAGGGCATTGCTTTCGGCTATGCATTGGAACGCGTAGGCGCTGAAAAATATATGTGGCAGATTCCGGGAATGGAAGAACATATTAAGTTCCTCTATCACAGAAGTGATACCTCTTATCTTCCGCATGGTAACCTGGTTTGGATCGAGGATCTTTCCGGCGCTGAAGGCAACAGGGAGCTGCACCTGGCATATTCGTTTGATATTTATGCGCAGCAGCCATTGAGCCGCCAGATAGTTTATGTAGATGCGACAACCGGTAAAATTTTGCATACCAACTCTTTGTTGCAGCACACCGCAGCAAGCAACAGGTCAAAATACAGCCAGGTAGTTGGGTTCCAAACCGGGCACACGGGTGCTACTTATGTAATGTACGATTCTACGAGAGGTAATGGTGTGTATACTATGAGCGCCAATTACCATTCTACACTCTCTGCTCCGGTCGATATTTCTTCAAGTACAAATTTCTGGCCTCCAACTTCTTCTGACACCCAGGCAATTGACGCCCATTGGGGTGCTGAAGTTGTATATGATTTCTGGAATACTATGGGCAGGGCCAGCTGGGATAACGCTAACGGCCAGCTACTTTCCTATGTTCACCTTACTGACCCTTCAACCGGTAGTGGGTATGATAATGCTTATTGGGATGGTGCAGAAATGAATTATGGTGATGGTACAGGTCTTGCTGCAGGTGGTTTTACCCCGCTCACCAGCCTCGATGTTGCTGCACATGAAATTGGCCATGGTGTTTGCCAGGCTACTGCCAACCTCGATTACAACAGGGAGTCAGGTGCCATGAATGAAGGCTTCAGCGATTGCTGGGCAGCTACGATTGAAAATTATGGTAACCCTCACGAAACAGATGCGGTTGCCAAGCAGCCCTGGAAAATAGGGGAAGAAGTAGGTGGGGGAACGCCATTGAGAAACATGGACAACCCATTGTTAGAAGGCGACCCGGCAACCTATGGCGGAACCAACTGGCAGAATCCATCGACCACAGCATGTCCTACACCCAGCTCTACAACAAATGATAATTGTTACGTGCATACCAACAGCGGCGTATTGAACCATTGGTACTATTTTGTTGTAAATGGCGGTTCCGGCACAAACGATCTGGGGACTACCTATAGTGTTACCGGCATCGGTTTTGCTTCTGCGGCAAGTATATTGTACCAGACAGAACTTTCTCTTACCAATACTTCTAATTATGCAGCCTGCCGAACAGCTTCTATTGCTGCAGCGACTACCCTTTTTGGCTCATGTTCCAACGAAGTACAGGCTGTTACTAATGCATGGCATGCAGTTGGTATTGGTGGAACATTTTCACCGTGCACACCACAAATCGGATTTGCAACTCCTTATTTGAATATTTCTGAATATTCATCTACTACATCGTGTCCATCGAGCAGGGTAGTGAATATTGGCCTTAAGGCTTTTGGTACGCCAATTACCGGTGGTAGTCCTGTAGTTAACGTAAGTGTAGCTTCAGGTACGGCTATTTCCGGCGTCGATTATTCGCTTTCATCAACCGCGCTCACTTTTAGTGTAGGCGATACTACTACCCATTATGCAGCATTGACAATATTTGACAATGGTGTAGTGCATGACGGTAAGAATCTTGTACTCACCTTTTCTCTTTCAGCCGGGGGGAGTTCCACTACCATAAATGCGACCAATGACACCATGTACATTAACATCTTTAATGATGATAGTGTACCGTTAGCTGGTGGTGTTGAGTACCATACACTTAATACGGGGTCGGCCGTTACCAATAATACTACGTCCTGCTTCCCCGGAACAGCCAGGAGGGGCCACCCTGAATACCTGTTGTACGCCAGTGAATTGACTGCTGCAGGTGTAAGACCCGGTATTCCTATTTCGCAGATTGCATTTACAATATCTACAAAAAATTCAACTGCGGCGTTCATTGGCTATGCTGTTGGCATGCTCAATACTAACGTTACAGACCTTTCAGCGGGGTACGTCAATACGACCATGACGTATTCGGGGGATCACACAACGAATGCAGGAACCGACTCCATTGACTTTACGGCTCCCTTCACATGGGATGGTGTAAGTAATGTTGCTGTTGAAATGTGTTACGGCCGAAATGCTGGAGCATTCTCCGCTAACGATCTTATGAACGGGGTTTCCAGTACCACATCTTCCAGCATAACAATTGTAAACTCGAGTACTACAGGCACAGGTACGGGTTGTTCCCTTACTGCCGGTTCTGCTACACTCAATACTGCAAGACCGATCATGCGCTTTAAGCAAGTCGTGCCTCCTGCACGTATAGAAACTGTTGCGTCCAGCACCCGTACCTGGAACGTGAAGAATAATACCGAAGTGTATTTTTATAACCCAACAGACAGCAACCTGATAGCCGGTTTAAACAATCAGAACAATGATCTGGGTTGCGTTTCTGCAACTGTTACTGGCGCGGGTACAGGTTTTGCGGCAGCAACATTCTCCACCGGAAACCGTTCTCTTAAAGAAATTACCATTACACCTACTACAAATGGGCCAACTACCACCTATAAGGGTACCATGTATATGACGAATACAGAATTGAACAGCGTGACGCCTTCAAGCCTTTACTTGTTAAAGACATCTGCAACAACCGATGCCGGTATCAATGCCACGAATACGGTTACTGTTGCGCCAACACTTATTACTGGTTCTACTTATGTTGCCTTTAGCGGCACGTTCACTGGCTTCGGCAGGTATATGCTGGTTGACCATCCTTATTGCCCATTACCCGTAGTTGGTGCAATTACCGGAGGTACAACGTTGTGTACCGGCGGAACTCTTAACCTTGCTGATACATCTACATCTGGTACATGGAGCAGTGTCTTTACCGGTATTGCCACTGTTTCAGCGACAGGTGTGGTTACCGGTGTAGCTGCGGGTACTGATACCATTAAATATTCAAAAACCAACAGCTGCGGTACTTCTGTTGCCAGGGCAGTGATAACGGTCACAACCTCGGCTTCGGCGGGCACTATTTCCGGCCCAACGTCTGTTTGTACTGGTTCTACAGCAACTTTAAGCACAACAGGTACCGGCGGTAGCTGGACAAGTTCTAGCACAGGCACTGCAACGGTAAGTTCTGCCGGTGTAGTTACTGGTGTTACAGCCGGTTCGGTTGTCATATCTTATTCTATCTCAGGTAGCTGCGGAACAGCATCTGATACACAAATGGTAACGGTTATTGCCACACCAACGACACCTGCGGCTATAAGCGGGTCAAGTGCATTGTGTGTTGGTGGTACGGCTACCTTTACGGATGCTACACCGGGTGGAACCTGGAGCAGCAGCGCCAGTTCGGTGGCTACTGTAAGCTCAACCGGAACCGTAACGGCCGTTTCAATAGGCAGTGCAACTATTACATATACAGTGTCAAACTCATGTGGTACTGCATTTGCGATATCTTCACTAGCAGTTTCCAGCTCACCTTCGGCAGGAACGATTTCTGGCCCTACAACAGTGTGCCCTGGAGTTACTATTACATTAACAGATGCCGTTTCGGGTGGAACCTGGAGCAGTGGCAGCACCGGCGTAGCGACAGTTGCGGCAGGTGTTGTTACTGGTGTATCTGCGGGAACTGCCGTAATCTCTTATGCAGTAACCAGCAGTTGCGGAACAGCAACGACAACATATTCCGTTACAGTAAATCCAACGCCTTCTGCAGGAACCATTACTGGTGCTGCTACAGTGTGTGTGGGCGCAACAACGACACTTACTGATGCCGTTTCAGGTGGTACCTGGAGCAGTAGTAATTCTTCTTTAGCTACTGTTAGCGGAGGCGTTGTTACAGGTATAGCTACCGGCGCTGTAAATATTTCTTATACCGTTACGAACAGTTGCGGTACAGCGACAGCAACAAAAATAATGACTGTTAGCGCAGCACCATCAGCTGGCACTATAACGGGCGTTTCTACTTTGTGTACTGGAACTACGGCTACATTTACTGACGGTGTTTCCGGCGGAACCTGGAGCACCAGCAGTTCGTCAGTAGCTTCAGTAAGTACTTCGGGTGTGGTAACTGGTGTGAGCAACGGATCTGCAACCATTTCATATGTTGTTACCAATACCTGCGGATCAGCTACGGCTACCCAGGCAATAACGATAAGTTCAACGCCATCGGCTGGCACAATCACAGGATCTTCTACAGTTTGTACGGGGATGACCACTACGCTAACTGATGCAATTTCAGGTGGTACCTGGACCAGCAGCGCAACTTCAGTTGCGACAGTAAGTACTTCTGGTTCGGTAATAGGAGTTTCGGTTGGTTCAGTAACAATCACTTATACAGTTACATCAAGTTGCGGTACGGCAAGGGCTACATTACCTATGACGGTGAGCGCATCTCCTTTGGCAGGAACAATATCTGGTGCATCATCTGTTTGCCAGGGCGCTACTACTACATTAACTGAATCGGCCACAGGTGGTACCTGGAGCAGCAGCAGTTCTTCAATTGCCTCGGTAACTTCCGCCGGCGATGTGAGCGGTATTGCAGTAGGTTCAGTAACAATATCTTATTCAGTCACCAATAGCTGCGGAACAGTAAGTGCCACAAAGGCAATCACTGTTAATCCATTGCCATCAGCCGGAACAGTAACCGGGGCATCCACCATTTGCGCGGGTGCTACATCAACATTTACCGATGCAGTTAGCGGCGGTGCGTGGACCAGCAGCAGTACATCAATTGCGAGTGTAAGTGCTGCCGGCGTTGTAACAGGTGTTGCTGCGGGTAGCGCAACCATTTCTTATACAGTGACCAACAGTTGTGGTTCATCGACCGCGACCACTTCAGTTACTGTTACTCCTTCTGCTTCTGCGGGAACGATCACAGGCGCGACTTCAATTTGCCCGGGTGGTACTACTACCTTAGCCGATGCTGTATCAGGCGGCACCTGGAGTAGCAGCACAACAAGTGTGGCTACCGTGAATGCTTCGGGCGTTGTAAGGGGTGTAGCGGCGGGTACAACAACCATCTCTTATTCGGTAACTACATCCTGCGGGTCGGCATTTGCAACTACAACTGTTACAGTTAATGCAACACCAACTGCGGGTACTGTTTCAGGAACTACAACTTTCTGTTCAGGCTTTACTTCTGCTTTATCTTCTACAGTTAGCGGTGGAACCTGGACTAGCAGTAATGCTTCAATTGCCACTGTGAATGCGACTGGTATTGTCACCGGTGTAGCTGCAGGTTCTGCTACTATTACTTACACCGTTACAAATACCTGCGGTTCCGCTACGGCAACCAAGGCAGTAACTATTACATCTGGCATTACCGCGGGTACCATTTCCGGTGCTTCAGGCGTATGTGCCGGAACTAACACTACTTTGACAGAGTCAGCTACAGGTGGTACCTGGAGCAGCAGTAACTCATCAATAGCTACGGTAAGTACTTCCGGAGTTGTAAGGGGAATGACAGTGGGTAGTGTGGTGATATCTTACACAGTGTCTGGCAGTTGCGGAACTTTGAGTGCAACAAGGGCAATGGCAGTAAGCACAACGCCAGTTGCCGGCACAATTACAGGTGCTGCGACTTTGTGTACAGGAACTAGCATTACGCTTACCGATACTGCAACTGGTGGCACCTGGAGCAGTAGCAATACTTCTTTGGCTACCGTTAGCTCAACCGGTGTTGTTACCGGTGTGGCTTCTGGAAGTGTAACTATTTCTTATGTATCGAGCAATGCCTGCGGTACAGTATTCGCGACGCACAGTGTTGCCGTTACTGCAACTCCGCCAACTGGTACTATCTCAGGTTCATCGAGCGTATGTCAGGGAGCTACAACTCCATTATATGAAACTGTTTACGGTGGATACTGGAGCAGTAACAATACCACGGTAGCTTCCATCAGTACATCGGGTGTGGTTACCGGTGTTCTCGCGGGTACTACTACTATATCTTATATTGTTACCAACAGCTGTGGCACTGCGTTTACCACAATGTCGTTCACCGTTAATCCATTGCCTCCTGCAGGAACCATTACAGGTACAACGGGTATTTGTATTGGTGGAACGACGACTTTGGCTAATACTATTTCCGGAGGCAGCTGGAGCAGTGGCACAACATCCGTTGCTACAATAACTTCTTCAGGTGTTGTTACCGGTGTTGCGGCTGGCAGCGCAATCATTACTTATGCAGTGAGCGGAACATGCGGCACATCTTATGCCCTGACTACCGTAACTGTAACTGCAACGCCTTCTGCCGGTGCCATCACCGGGACAACTACATTATGTGAAGCTTCAACATCAACCCTTGCTGACGCAGTGAGCGGCGGAACATGGAGTACGAGCGACGCCACTGTGGCTTCAGTTAACGCCTCTGGTGTTGTTACCGGAGTTGCAGGTGGAACAGCTACTATTTCTTATTCTGTTGCCTATACATGTGGAACGGCTATTGCCAGCACAACGGTGACTATTAATCCATTGCCTTCCGCCGGAACTATTACCGGTGCTACTTCGGTTTGTACAGGAACAACTATTTCATTAACTGATGCAGTTGCCGGTGGCAGTTGGACAAGCAGTAATCCTTCTGTTGCCAGCATCAGCTCAACCGGTGTGGTGAGCGGCGTGACGACGGGTAGTGCTACAATTACTTATACTACAACAAACTCTTGCGGATCGGCTATAGCTACGCAGGATGTGAGTGTTAACCCAACTCCTGTTGCGGGTACAGTTGCTGGTACCTCAACAATTTGTTCGGGTACATCTGCTACCTGGACCGATGCAGTTTCAGGTGGAACGTGGAGCAGCAGTAATACTTCAGTTGCTTCAGTTGACGCTGGTGGTGTAGTAACTGGCGTTTCAGCGGGTTCTGCTACAATTTCTTATACAGTTACCAATAGTTGTGGATCTGTGAGTGCGACTGGTGCTGTTACGGTTAACCCTGCACCTTCAGCCGGGACAATCTCAGGTACTACAAGTTTGTGCCCTGGTACTACATCAACACTTACCGATGCAGCTACGGGCGGTACCTGGAGTTCTGGTGCTGCTGGTGTGGCGACAATCAGTTCGGGTGGGGTAGTTACAGGCGTTACTGCGGGCAGCGCGCTTATTTCTTATTCTGTTACCAATAGCTGTGGTACAGCTGTGGCAACTACTACGGTTACGGTAAGCACAGCTCCTTCGGCGGGTACAATCAGTGGTGCAGGTACAGTTTGTGCCGGAACTACAACTACGCTCACTGATGGTGTTTCCGGTGGTACGTGGTCTAGCAGCAGCACTTCAATAGCCAGTGTAAATGCATCAGGCGTTGTTTCCGGTATTGCAGCAGGCAGTGCTACTATTTCTTATACTATTACTACAGGTTGTGGTACAGCTGTGGCTACAAGCGCTATGACTGTACTTGCTGCACCAACTGCCGGAACTATTTCCGGAACACTGGCATTGTGTACAGGAACTACTACAACCCTGACAGATGCAGTTACAGGTGGAAGCTGGAGCAGCAGCAATGCTTCAATAGCTTCAATCAGCAGCACAGGTGTTGTGTCTGGTGTAGCTGCAGGAACTGCGGTTATCTCTTATAGTGTTACCAATTCTTGTGGTACGGCAATTGCTACTACAACAATTACGGTTAATACAATGGCTTCTGCCGGAACCATAACCGGTGCAGCTGCAATTTGTGCCGGTACCAGTACTACATATTCTGAAACTGTAACGGGTGGCACATGGACTAGCAGCAATCCTTCTGTTGCTACAGTCAGTGCTTCAGGTGTTGTTACCGGCGTCGGTGCGGGTAGTGCTACAATTTCATACGCTGTTTCCAGCTCATGTGGTGCGGCAACTGCGACTTCGGGAATAACTGTAAATGCGGTGCCATCTGCCGGTACCATTACCGGTGCTTCAGCAGTTTGTACAGGGTCTACCATTTCGTTGACCGATTTGGTAACGGGTGGCACCTGGAGCAGCAGCAACTCCGCAGTAGCCTCCGTAAATACTACCGGCGTAGTTTCTGCTATCTCTGCCGGAACTGTCGTGATCAGTTATGCTGTTACCAGCACGAGTGGTTGTACAGGTGTGGCGACACACACAGTTGTTTCGGGTAGCGCTGCGCCAACCGGTACAATAACACAC
>CANCOG010000048.1 GCA_947379685.1 Flavipsychrobacter stenotrophus
ATTCCTTCGGGATTATATATTTTGGCGGCACTTGCGGGTCCGCCATCTCCACCAAAACCGCCAACACCTGTTCCAGCAACGGTGTGAATAATACCAAATGTGTCAATTTTGCGAATTCTTTGGTTCCAATCTCCAATATATATATTATCAATTCTGTCCAGGGCAATTACATAGGGTTGAAAGTTTGCCGAATCAGAATGCATACCATCGCCATTATAAGTGACTGAACCCGAGCCTGCGATTGTATTAATAATCCCTGTATGGACGTTTATTTTGCGTATTCTGCCAGGGCACCCAAAATAAATATCTCCCCGCTCATCGGAACATATACCGAAATTCACCGCTATAACTGCTGCCGTTGCGGGACCTCCGTCGCCACTGAAGCCACTTGCACTAGAACTTCCGGCAATCGTGGTAATGACACCGCTAGTATCAATTCTACGAATAGTAACTCCAGAGGCGACATCTACAATAAAAATATTTCCACTATTGTCGACACAAAGACACATTGGCACAATAGTTGCAGCCGTTGCCGGGCCTCCGTCACCAGTTGATGATGCGGTCCCATTTCCCGCAATTGTATTTATGATGCCCGTTGCGGCGGTCACTTTTCGCACCCTATTATTGTACCAATCGGCAATGTAAATATTGCCAGATATATCAAGACAAAAATAAGGGTTTTTCATTTTTGCTAAAGTCGCGGAGGCCCCGTCTCCAGAGAAACCAGACATGCCATTACCAGCAACCGTGTTAATTATCCCAGCCGTGTCAATCTTTCGAACTGCAACTGTAACGGCATCTCCGAAGTAGAAATTTCCTTGTTTGTCAAATTCGCCAAATATGGGTAAAAGACTTGCTGAACTTGCGGCTATTCCGTTAGAAACGGATGAACCGCCACCAGCAAAAGTCGTAATTACTTGAGCTCTAATAGCCACTGCCGCAAACAAGCACAAGCAACAAATAGCAAAGCATAAAAAATTAAAACCCTTATAAACTAGCATAAACAACAGTTAAACTATAAATACCTGTTTCATGGTTAAACCTGTAGGAATAACGTAATACAATCCACCCGCTGGCAACCCAGCTGGTGGAGCACATGTTGCAGGATTCCCCGCTGGCATACTCGGTGCCACCAATGTATCTACCCAAAAAGAACTAGGAATAACCGTTCTTCTTAGTCTCCTCCAACCCAAATATAAGCGAAGTTCGGCGTAGCGTTTCGCTACGGCGGGCATGGTTGCCTGTCTCCTGACAGGCGAGTTGGGAATCGCTGGTCCCACTCAAACTCACCGCACACACCGCGTATTTGCCGAAAAAAACTTTATTCATATCCTATTGGTTATTGTTTCAAAAAACGAACATTCGCAAATTTGCTTTTATCCAACGATACAAATATAAATCAAATCAAAATACCACCACACAAAAAAAATCCCGCACCTCTTAAAAAAGTGCGGGACATATTGTTTGGTTTAGAAAAAAATTATTTTACATCTACAACTTCCACATCAAACACCAATGGTGAGTTTGGTGGAATAGCTGGTGTTGGTGACTGGGCACCATAGGCCATTTGTGATGGAATGTAGAAAGATGCCTTAGTGCCTTTTTTCAGCAACTGAACACCTTCATCCCAACCCTTAATTACACGACCCTGTCCTACCGGAAATTCGAATGGCTTGGCTGGCTCCTGGTTAGAATCGAATGTGCTGCCGTTCATCAACTTGCCCACATAGTGCATGCTCACGTTCTGGCCGGACTTGATGGCATCACCCGCACCTTCCTTGGTGATGGTATAATACAGGCCGCTTGCAGTTTTGATCGGCTTCAGGTTGTTCTTGGTAAAAAACTCCTGCATGTTCTTGTCTTCATCCTTCAGGGCAAGTGCAGCAGCCATTTTTTGCTCCTCGTCATATTGCGCCTTTGGCTTCACAGAAACTACAGAAAGGAAAATTTCTACCTTATTGCCCTTAACCAACCATGGTGGCAGCGGCTGTGTATTGCCCGGAGGAACGGTAGCCAGAATGCTATCGCACCAAACACGGCAATAAGCACTGTCACCGGCAGAAAGCTTAGGTAAAACAGCCTGCCAGTCGGTAGCATTCTGCGGAGCGCCTACAGGCATAGCTGCTGGTTTACCAGCCTGCTGCGCCCTTGAATCGCCCAACACCAATGTATCACATTTTACGAGGATATGGAATTCAACCACATCACCTACCTGGGCAGTTTTGCCAGGGACATCCTTTACAATTTTGTACTCTACTGCACTAACGCGGGAAAAACCAGCTTCCAGTTTTCCTGCCTTAGCCGGGGCGGCTTTCGGAGCAGCCGCAGGTTTCTTTTTCTGTTGTGCATTAACTGGCTGCAACTGGCATACAATAAGCCCGGCAACCATCATTGATACAAGTGCAAACTTTTTCATTCAGAAATTATTTATTGTTTATGTGTAATTGTTTCAATCTTGTTATTTCAGTCAAACCATTTCGAAGCCAGATTACAGCCGCAAAAAAGGAACCGCAATGTACAGGATATAAATGTAAAATTGAAATAGCACAAAACGTGCCAGAGGAAATTCCCGGTCTGTTAAAACAAACAGAAAAAAACCTTCGCGCTCTTATTGAAATGTCCCGCATCAAGATTTGATGCGGGACAGATTCAACTATTTTTAGGAAAATTATTTAGTCATTTGTGGCTGACCCTGAGCTTGTGGCTGGGCCGGTGCAGCCTTAATGTCGGTTACTTCAACATCGAATACCAAAATTGAGTTTGGTGGTATCTGTGGGCTAGGTGCCTGTGCACCGTAAGCCATTGGTGAAGGAATAAAGAAACTTGCCTTTGAACCTTTTTTCAGCAACATAACGCCTTCGTCCCATCCTGGAATAACGCGGCCAACACCCACAGGGAATGTAAATGGCTCCTTGTGGTGGAAGCTTGAATCCATGTTGGTATCGAAAGTAGTACCATCAAGCAACATGCCTTTGTAGTTCATTGTTACGTTCTGGCCTTTTTCCATTGCCGGACCCGCTCCTTCCTTTGTAATAATGTAGTACAGACCAGAAGCTGTTTTGGTTGGTTTCAGACCCTTCTTTGCAAAATAATCCTGCAATGATTTTTCGTCGTCAGCTGATACTTTCGCTGCTTTTTCCTTAGCTTCTTTTTCGTAATCAGCCTTAGACTTTACAGAGATCATAGAAACAGTCAATTTCACCTTAGAACCTTTCTTCATCCATGGTGGTAATTGCTGCTGTTGTGGCGGCATATTTTTGATCAATGTATCGCACGAAATTTCAACAATTGCACTATCACCTGCGGACAGCATAGGGAAAACAGCCTCGAACTGACCAGAGTTAGTAATTTCCTTTACGTCTGTTGTAATGGGTTTACCACCGTTCTGCTCCCTGGAGTCTGCGAGTTTCATTGTATCGCACTTTGCAGTAAAATGAAATTCGATGATATCTCCGATTTGTGCATTTTTGCCCGGAGCATCTTTTACTATACTGTATTCAATTCCTTTCAGCTTTTTCATGCTTGAAGAACCGTTCTGGCAGCTTGCTGCGCCTAAGAGTACCGCGCCTAATAACGCTACTGGTAGAATCTTGTTGATCATGTTTATTATTTATTGGGGGTGAATATCCGACAAAATTTTCTTAAAATTTGCAATTGTTTCCTTAAAACTCGTTTTAGTACGTCCGCCAGAGGCGTTAAAGTGTCCTCCGCCATCAAAATGCTGACGTGCAAAAGAGCTCACATCAAAATCTCCCTTACTGCGAAAAGACATTTTCACTTCGTCATTACGCTCCGTAATAAGCGTAGCAAACCTGATTCCACTTATACTCAGGGGGTAATTTACTAAACCTTCCGAGTCACCGCTCTGCACATTGAAAAGACCCATGTCCTTTTTTGACAGGGAAATAAGCGCTGCATTATATTTATGGAATACCTCCATTTTTTCTATCAGCACATAACCCAAAAAGCGCATCCTGTTCTCACTCCACGAATCGTAAATATGTTCATGAATTTTGCTATGCTCCAGTCCATGATGCATCAGGTTAGCGATCATGGAATGAACGCTGGCTGTTGTCACCGGGAACCGGAAAGATCCCGTATCGGTCATTACACCCGTATACAGGCATTCGGCAATATCACTATCTATAAGGGCATTATCGCAACAAAGGTTAATGAAGTCATACACCATTTCGCAGGTACTGCTCTTTTCGGGTATGCTCATTCCATAGTCCCAAACTGGTTTGGGAAACAAATGGTGGTCGATCAATATCTTGGGTTGGGTAGCTTCCGCGAGCGCTGCTTCAAGGTGCTTGGTCCGGCTAAAGTCATTAAAGTCGAGGCAAAAAATAAGTTCTGCTTCCTTCAGTGCTTTAATCGATTCCTTTGGCTGCTCCTCATAATTAAGCATCATGTTCACACCCGGAATCCACTCCAGAAACTCTGGTATCTCACCAGGCGAAACAGGAGTAACCTGATGTCCTTTTTTAACCAAATAATGGTACAGCCCCAGCATACTTCCAATTGCATCACCATCCGGTTTGTGATGAGTAGTGATGAATATCTTCTTCGGTGACTGAAGTAACGGAAAAGCGTCTTGAATGGAGCGCATTATATAAATAAAAAGTAAAAAATAAAAAGTAACAAACTAGTGGGTATAAACTATTTCGTTCAGGTAAATTTCAAAAAGAGTGCAAAGGTAGGAAAAAGAAGTTGACAAAAGTGCAGCAATGAAAATATTATATTCAAACAACCAACCATAAATGCCTGATACCAAGTTATGTCAGTCCGGCTCGAAAAAGAGATCCGCAAATTGAGAATAGCATCACCTTACTGCCCCTTATTTATTTCATCATCCTGACAACGTCCTCCACCAAGAGCCCGGTCAATTCAGCAGTTTCTTCTAAACTCATTCCTTTCGCTAGACATCTCTTTGCAATTTCGAATTGTCCCTCAAATTTACCCGCTCTGAAGTTACCGACAGTATAACTGTTAAAATCCCGCCAATCAGTAATGAAACTTTCGTATTCCATGCGATCTGCGTCGCTCAGTTTAAGAATATCCAGCCCCTCCTTTGCTTCTTTCAACCCTTTTGCCTTAAACTCATCTTTAATTTCTTCGTTCTTGAGAAAATAAATCCATTCGTCTAAGCTATTTTGAGCAATGTCGTTGAACTGATTAACTTTAATGATATAATATTCGGGGTATAATTTCGAAACGTCAATTGTATGGTAGATCTTTTCCTGATCACCAGAGAGTTTTAAGGTGTCATTTTCATGCAGCCCAATAAAATTCGTCGTTCCATAATAAATGTAGTCCTTCCCTACCCCTAAATCAAAATACACGATGTTTATCGAAATGACCTTTTTGATTTCATTATAGTCCATACCCTTGTCCAGGTTATCAACTATCAATTTCGAAGTACCATATAACATTCGCATCAGGTAGTCCTGCATTCTGTTACTCTGTATCTCAATGATAACCAGTTCGCCCTTTTTATTTTTAATCAGCAAGTCAACCCTGTTACTTTTATTGTCACCGGTTTGCTTGTTACTCTCGCTTTCAAGTATGCTGTCAATTTTAATGTCATCATGAAGCAGTTCGCTTAAAAACCCTTCCAGAATACTGAAATTAGCTTTATTCCTTAACAGCCTCTTTATAGCCCAGTCGAACCGGATAAGACGTTGTTTCATTTTAGAGTCGTGATATTTTGCGCAAAAATAAACAAATGGAAAACGTACTTATAAAAAAATAAAAATCCCTCGCACTGCAAGGGATTTTTACAAAAAAATAATATTAACTTTTCTTAAAGAATCGTCCAGGTCTTATCACCTGAAAGAATCTTATCCAGTGAAGGTTTACCCTTCCTGGCAGTAACAGCTTCTATCTGTTCCTTCATAGATTGCTCGTAGCAAGAGCGGTCTTCGGTATAAAACACACCGAAAGGACGTGGGAAACTTTCACCGTTAAAAGTTGTATCAAAGAAACGTGACAAAATATTAGCCTTTGTCTTGTCTTTCTCGTCATGGATCCAAAGGTCATTCAAAGAAATCCCAGACTCCTTAATATCAACAATTACTGGTGTCAATCCATCGAACCTGATCCCTTTTTCCTCTCCGTTTCCAAAAATCAATGGCTTGCCATGCTCTACAAAAATAGCCTGTTCTTTCTTGGTTTCTTTTTCAGAAAATGCAAAGAAAGTACCATCATTGAAAACCGGGCAATTTTGATAGATCTCAACAAATGAAGTACCCTTGTGCTCGTTTGCCCTTTTCAACACCATCTGCATGTGCTTAGGGTCGCGGTCAAGTGAACGGGAAACAAAAGTGCTTTTTGCACCCAGCGCGATCTCCGACGGATTGAATGGCTCCTCAATAGAGCCAAAGGGGGTTGACTTAGCCACTTTCCCTTTCTCCGATGTAGGAGAATACTGCCCCTTGGTCAAACCATAGATCTGGTTATTGAAGACCATATAATTAAGGTCGAAATTCTTGCGCATCAGGTGAATGAAGTGGTTACCACCGATAGAAAGTGCGTCACCATCACCCGAAACAACCCAAACACTCAGATCAGGATTCATCGATTTTACGCCCGATGCAATTGCGGCAGCCCTTCCGTGAATGCTATGCATACCATAGGTATCCATATAATACGTAAACCTCGCCGCACACCCGATACCTGAAATAAATACAATATTTTCTTTTGGCACGCCAAAATCAGGGAATACCGTTTGAACCTGCTTTAATATAGAATAGTCACCACAACCCGGGCACCACTTTACTTCCTGGTTACTCGCAAAGTCTTTAGCTGTGAGCTTGGGGGTTACTTCCTGTTCTGCTATAGTAGACATATAAAATGTTATTTAAGAATTTCAAGAATTTTGTTTTTCAATTCAACAGTAGTAAACGGCAGGCCCTGCATCTTCGACAAGCCTATTGCTGGTATCAGGTACTTAGCCTTGATCAGCTGAATCAGCTGACCGCAGTTCATTTCCGGAATCAGCACCTTGTCGTATCCGTTCAGTAATTCACCGAGATTCTTCGGGAATGGGTTGATGTGGTGCAAATGCACATGTGCCACATCATAACCTTCTGCCAGCAATTCTCTTACCGCTGTCTTTATAGCTCCGCTAGTTGACCCCCAGCCCAGAACAACCAGTTTACCGGTTTCATTGCCGCTGTCTGGTTTTATTAAAGGAATGGTATCAGCAATCTTCTCGATCTTCTCTGCACGTAAATGGGTCATTTTCTCGTGATTAACAGCATCGTAAGACACGTTACCGGTCTCATTTTGCTTTTCGAGTCCACCGATTCTGTGCATCAAACCCTTTGTACCGGGTTTTACCATCGGGCGAACGCCTCTTTCATCACGCTTGTAAGGATAAAAAGCACCATTTTCACCATTTGGTTCTGTCACGAACGTAGCCTTAATTGGAGCCAGGTCCGCTGCAGCCGGGAACCGCCATGGTTCCGTTCCGTTCGCGATATAGCCATCGGTGAGACAAATAACTGGTGTCATGTGCTCAACGGCTATCCTTGCGGCTTCAAGAACTGTATTAAAACAGTCAGCAGGCGAAGAGGCTGCAATAACTGGCAAAGGGCCCTCACCATGCCTGCCATACATGGCTTGCATCAGGTCACTCTGTTCAGTTTTTGTTGGCAAACCTGTTGATGGTCCACCACGCTGAATATTAACAATGATCAATGGAATTTCAAGAATTGTAGCGAGGCCGATAGCCTCTGTCTTCAGTGACATACCCGGACCCGAAGTTGTCGTAATACCCAAACCTCCTGCATAAGAAGCGCCAATCGCAGCACAAACTGCCGCGATTTCATCTTCTGCCTGGAACGTACGAATGTTGCTGCTCTTATACTTGGAAAGCTCATGCAACACATCCGATGCCGGAGTGATCGGATACGAACCAAGGAACAAAGGCATGCCAGAAAGTTCGCCGGCAGCAACCAGCCCTATAGCAGTTGCCTGGTTGCCAGATATGTTCCTGTAAACGCCCTTAGGCAGCTTAGCCGCAGAAACCTTGAAACGGGTAGTGAAAATTTCTGTATGATCACCAAAATTCCAGCCCGCCTTAAGTGTCTTAATGTTAGCGTCTGCGATATCTGGCTTCTTGGAGAACTTTTCATTAATGAAGGTGATCGTATAATCCATCGGCTCATCAAACATCCAGAACAGCAACCCGAGAACAAACATGTTCTTTGAGCGCTCAATTTCCTTCATGCCTAATCCTGTTCCGGCAAGGCACTCCTTTGTAAAACGTGTTACGTCTATTTTATGAACTGTATATTCATCGAGTGAGCCATTCTCCAATGGGTTAACCCCTTCAGGGTAGCCCGCCAGGCTTAAATTCTTCTTATCAAATCCGGCGGTATTAAGAATGATGATACCACCTTTTTTCAAACGAGGAAGGTCAACTTTTAATGCAGCAGAGTTCATGGCCACAAGTACATCGTATTCGTCGCCGGGAGTAAAGATCTCTCTGCTGCCAAAATGCACCTGAAAACCCGAAACCCCAGCAGTAGTGCCTATCGGGGCACGAATTTCAGCTGGAAATTCGGGGAATGTACTCAAGTCATTGCCGAGATACGCCGCGGTGTCTGTAAATTGGTTACCCGTGAGCTGCATACCGTCACCTGAGTCACCTGAAAAACGTATTACTATACTGTCTGCCTCTATAATGGGTACCAGAGGCTTAAAATTAGTTTCTAATGTTTCCATTTTTAATTAAAATGAGTTGTTTTATGGGTGTAATGAATGCATTTTCACTTCAAGCTCTTCCTTTGATTCCACATGTTCCTCATCGGGCAGGCAACAATCTACCGGACATACCGAAGCACATTGTGGCTCCTCGTGAAAACCAACACACTCAGTGCACTTGTCTGTAACTATATAATACAGATCAGCCGAAACCGCCTCATTACCTGCATCAGCGTCAGCTGAAAATCCACTCTTTCCTACGAAAGTTCCCGACAATGAAGTCTTATAAGAAAAACGCCAGTCATCTCCACCCGCAAAAATGGCCCCGTTAGGACATTCTGGTTCGCAGGCCCCGCAATTGATACAATCTTCTGTGATTTTGATCGCCATAGTTTTGAATTTTTTTTTTAAAAGTATAAATTCTGGGCGTAAAAGAAAATTTATTTTATACTTTTAGGTATGATACTTGTCAGTATCGGCTCGTACTATTATCATTGTAACGTTAAATTAAGCTTAAAACTCAAAAAAACCGCCAAAAACACGCTATGGGATCATCAGCTATCATCCTTTTAATAATAACAGGCATTGCATTTGCCGGCGGCGGCATCCTTATTTCGAAGGCAATTGCCAAAACTTCAAAGAACATTAACAAGGGTCAACCCTACGAGTGCGGTGTACCTACTACAGGCACATCATGGATTCAGTTCAACGTGGGTTACTACCTTTTTGCACTGATATTCCTGGTGTTCGATGTAGAACTTGTGTTTATGTACCCCTGGGCCGTAGTGGTAAAAAAAATGAGTCAGGTACATGAAGCAGGGTCACAATCAGTGAATTTTACCGGCTTGTTTGAAATCGTTATTTTTATGTTTATCCTTTTTATGGGTCTTCTTTATGCCTGGAGAAAGGGAGCATTGAAATGGATGTAGGTGGAAAAGTAAAAACTGAAAAAGTAAAAAGTAAAAATCCTAAAAAGTTGGCTTGGGGTAGATGATACATGACAAACAACAGATATTACAGTTGATCAAAAAAACGGTTCATGATATAGAACCTACGGCTACTGTTATTTTGTATGGCTCGTATGCGCGAGATGAAGAAAGGGAAAATTCGGATATTGATTTGTTGATTTTGCTTGATACTGATAAAGCCAGAATTTCATGGGGCGATTCAAAAAAGATCTTTTCTTCAATTGGTAATATTGAAATGGAGACAAGTAAAGTTATTGTCCCGATGATATATTCTAAAAAAAAATGGGCAAATCATCGTATTACACCATTTTATGAAAACGTGAAACGGGAAGGGATTTTATTATGACCGACAAAGAAAGAGAGGAATTAGTGTACTATCGGTTTTCTAAGGCAAAAGAAGCCATTTCAGATGCGCTTGAATTAACTGGTCGAAAAAAATGGAATCTAGCAATAAATAGGTTATATTATGGATGCTTTTACGGGGTAATTGCACTTTTAGCTGATAGAGAAATTTACACCAAAACGCATATGGGTGCGAAGCAAATGCTTAGCTTACATTTTGTTAAATCGGGAGAATTCAGCAAAGAATTAAGTGATCTATATTCAAAGTTATTTAGCATGAGGCAAAGTGGCGATTACGAAGATTTTTGCGAATACGAAGAAGAAGATGTATTGGAATTAATTGCACCAGCAAATGAATTTATTAAAGCTATTGAACAAATTTTATACAATATATAATGGCAGAAACTGAAAAAATGATATTCCCGGCCCAGTTGCACCAAACTGCTGATGGCGGGATTGTAGTTTCCAAACTGGACGATATAATTAACTGGGCTAGGTCTAACTCCCTTTGGCCGCTGGTTTTCGGTACAAGTTGCTGTGCAATTGAAATGATGTCAGCAGCCGATGCGAAGTACGATTGGTCCAGATTTGGATTTGAGGTGGCTCGCGCTACCCCTCGCCAGGCTGATCTGATCATTGTTGCTGGCACAATAGTCATGAAAATGGCTCCGGTACTCAAGAGATTGTATGACCAGATGCCTGATCCAAAGTATGTTATTGCCATGGGCGCCTGCACTATCTCAGGTGGGCCGTTTTTCTATAACACATACTCAGTCGTAAAGGGTGTCGACCATGTAATACCTGTCGACGTTTATATTCCCGGCTGCCCTCCCCGACCAGAGGCTTTGCTTCATGCAATGATCACGCTTCAGGAAAAAATAAAGAATGAGACCTATTTCGGACCGTCAAAAACTATCGAGAAATGACCAACGAAGAATTGAAGGTGTCCGTTAGTGCGCTTTACCCCGCCATTACGTTCGATGAAACAGGTGAATTCCTCAATGCAATTTCCAGCGTCGCTGAATTCCGGTCCGTTATGAAAACCCTTCGGCATAATAAGGAACTTGAATTTGACTTTCTATTTTGCCTCACATGTATCGACTGGAAGACACACCTAATGATGGTGTATCACCTTATGTCGAAGACACATAAGCATGTTCTTGTTTTAAAAGTGAAGCTGGACGACACCAAAGATCCGCAAATTGAATCGGTCGCTGACATCTGGAAAACTGCTATTTTTCATGAGCGAGAGGTATTTGACCTCTTTGGAGTGAACTTTAAAAATCACCCGGACATGAGGCGTATCCTCCTCGATGAATCCTGGGATGGTTTCCCGCTTAGAAAAAATTATGTTGACGAAAATATGATATCCATATGAGTTTATTAGGCGCTCCCGAAGTAACAGAAGACGGAGAATTTATCATAAATATAGGCCCTCAGCACCCATCTACCCACGGTGTACTACATCTTAAGGTTTGGCTCGATGGCGAAATGATCAAGAAGGTGCAACCACACCTCGGCTATATCCACAGGTCAATAGAAAAAATGTCGGAAAGCCTTTCCTACCGGAATTTCATTTTTGCTACAAGCCGGATGGACTATCTCAGTGCCCATATCAATAACGAAGCTTGTGCTCTGACCGTTGAAAAAGGCCTTCAAATTGAAGCTCCGCCACGCGCACAGGTTATTAGAATAATAATGGCCGAACTTACGAGGCTTTCGTCTCACCAATTGTGGTGGGGATGTACAGGGCTCGACCTCGGTGCCGTATCGCCGTTCTTTTTTGCGTTCCGCGAAAGGGAAGCCATTATGGAAATAATGGAAGAAACCTGCGGCGCACGGCTCACCCAGAACTACATGGTTCCCGGTGGTGTTATGTACGATATACACCCCAATTTCCAGAACCGGGTGAAAACAGTGCTCAAACAAATAAAAGAAAACTTCAAAGAATACGACCAGCTGCTTACCGGCAATGTCATTTTTGAAGGACGTACAAAGGGCGTAGGGTACCTTTCACCTGAAGATGCCATTTCTTATGGCTGCACTGGCCCAACAGCCAGAGGCTCAGGAGTCAGCTGTGATATACGGAAATGGTTCCCATATGACGGTTACGAAAAAGTTCAGTTTGAAGAAATCCTGGGAACCGGAGGCGACTGCTATTCCCGTTACATGGTCCGCATGGCAGAAATGAAACAATCTGTATATATTATTGAACAATTGATCGATAATATTCCGGAAGGTGATTTCCAGGCAAAAACCAAGAACGTGATCAAGCTTCCCAAGGGCGAATTTTACCAGCGCGTGGAAACAGCCAGGGGGGAACTAGGCGTTTATATTGTTAGCGATGGTGCTGCTTCTCCCTACCGGATAAAGTATCGCTCTCCCAATTTCTCTAACCTCTCTGCACTTGAACATATGGCAACCGGAGCAAAAATTGGAGACCTTGTGGCAATAATGGCAACTATCGATCTGGTTATACCTGATGTGGATAGATAACTATTTTATTCTGAAACCATGGAAATCAGAGAGCCCGCAATAGCTTACGGAAAACAGAAATTCACTATCTCCGAGTACCTCGAAATGGAAAATGCCTCTATTGAGAAGCATGAGTATTATAAGGGCGAAATATTCGATCGGGCGGATTGCAAACTGCAGCATTTAATTGTCACGGGGAACATTTTAGCCGGGTTGTTTTATGAACTTGAGGGAAGCTCATTTCAGCCGTTTGGTAGCGATGCCAGAGTGCACATTGAGAAAAACACTTTGTTTGCATATCCAGATATTTCTGTGTTTTGCGATGAGATCCGGTCCCTTAACAACGATGATCTCAATTTTCTTAATCCGACCGTGATTATCGAAGTACTTTCAGATTCAACAAAGGATTATGACAAAAAAGGAAAATTCAAATTATATCGGGATATACCCACATTAAGGGAATACATACTCGTAGAACCTGAGACGTTCAACATTGAAGCATTCCACATGAATGCTAATGGTTTTTGGGAGTTAAGAGAGTATACGAATGTTGATCAGACTTTAATAATGCCATCAATTCAGGCTGAATTACCATTGTCAGATATTTATAAAGAAACAACCTTGATCAAGAGCGTTAAGTAGTAGTTTTTTGTTTGGTTTTTTGTAGTTTGGCAAACGATTCAATAGAACAAGATTTAGTTAAAAGAAGTAAAAACTAACGGACTTGAGCTTAATATTAGATATAGGTTTTGCACCATTTGCAAGCGGCGTTCATAATTGGGTGTACGGCATGTTCGGCAATACAACAATTGCCATGATTGTTGAAATGGTTATTGCCGGACTATCACTGCTGGTTTTCCTCGTACCACTTTGTTTCTTCCTGGGTTATATGGAGCGAAAAGTAGCTGCATTTATGCAAATGCGCCTTGGCCCTAATCGGGTAGGCCCGCACGGATCATTGCAAATTGTAGCTGATACAGTAAAACTATTGTTGAAGGAAGGTCTTACGCCCGATGGGTCTGACAAGTTCCTCTTTAATCTTGCACCAATCATTGTTGTAATTACTTCAATGCTCGTGCTTGCACCCATTGCCTTTGCAAAAAATTTCCAGATATGGGATATGAGCATCGGAGTTTTATATGTTTCTTCCATTTCCAGCATATCCGTAATTGGTATTTTAATGGCAGGCTGGAGTAGCTATAACAAGTACTCGTTATTAGGTGCAATGCGCAGTGGAGCGCAAATTGTCAGCTACGAATTGTCCATTGGTCTTTCACTTATTTCAATTGTAATATTAACTGGCAGCTTGCGCATGTCGGATATCGTCATGAGTCAGCAAAACGGATGGTGGTTATTTAAAGGGCACATTCCCGTTATCATTTCGTTTGTCATTTTCATTGTGGCATCTACTGCAGAAATTAACCGTGCACCGTTTGACCTCGCAGAAGCAGAGCAGGAATTGACTGCCGGCTTCCATACTGAATACTCAGGTATGAAATTCGCTATGTTCCTTCTGGCAGAATATATTAACCTTTTTGTAGTGAGTGCCATCGCCGCTACCCTATTCCTTGGTGGGTGGATGCCATTTCACATTGGGTCTTGGGAAGCATTTAATCATATCATGGATTTTGTACCATCCTCACTATGGTTTATGGGCAAGACTTTCCTTATTATCTTTATCATTATGTGGTTCAGGTGGACCTTCCCCCGCCTTCGTGTCGATCAGCTATTAAACCTAGAGTGGAAATACCTCTTGCCAATAAGCATGGTAAATATATTGTTAGTAACTGTGATGGCTATTATGGGATGGCATTTTTAAAATTTAACCATGTAATTGAAACATAAAAGATCGTACAAATGTTCCTGAAAGACTATATAGGTACCGTTTATAAGTCATCTAAATCCCTTTTAAAGGGAATGAAACTGACTGGCTATTATTTTTCGCATCCTAAAAAGATCCTTACCGAAGAGTATCCCGATAACAGGGCTACACTGAAAATGGCAGATCGTTTCAGAGGAGAAGTAGTAATGCCGCATGATGAAAATAATGAACATCGTTGTACCGGCTGTCAGGCATGTGAGATTGCCTGCCCGAACGGAACAATAAAGATCATTACTAAACAGGAACTGCAACCTGACGGCAAGAAGAAAAAAGCCATCGATACTTTTGTCTATCATCTGGAGCTTTGCACAATGTGCAATCTGTGTGTTGTAGCCTGCCCGAGTGATGCGATTGCTATGGCCCAAACATTTGAACACAGTGTGTACGACAAAAAACAACTAAAGAAAACATTGAATAAGCCTGGTTCCAAAATTATGGAAGGGGTTGAGTAATCTGCTAATGTGGAGTTTGTGACAGTGATGCGACTAACCATTAATAATTAACAATTAACCATTAAAAATGGATATTTCAACAATAGTCTTTTACTTAATAGCCATCACCATTCTCGGTTCCGGGATAATGGCGGTTACATCCCGGAAGATATTCCGATCGGCTATATACTTGCTGTTCTCACTGGTTGGTATTGCCGGATTATATTTTTATCTAAATTATGAGTTCATCGCGGCAGTGCAGATCGTTGTATACGTAGGGGGTATTGTGGTATTAATTTTGTTCTCCGTGTTCCTCACCTCTGGATCCGGCGAGGATATGAAAAAGCCCCATCTGGGCCGTGCCTTATTTTCCGGACTGGCTGCAGCGTTCGGTTGTGGACTCACGATGACATTCATCAATCATCAAGATTTCATTTCTTCCGGCAAACCTGCTTTAGACCCCAGTGCAGAAAACATTGGTTTTCAGATGCTGAGCACTACTGAACATGGCTACATTCTTCCATTTGAAGTCGTGAGTATGTTACTATTGGCTGCCATGATTGGCTGCATCGTTATTGCAATTAAGATCAAAGTTCCGGCTCATGCAATTTTACCCGAAACCAAAAGGTACCATGACGATATTGATGTTCCCGAGACCATCGCTGTACTTGAGCACAACGAATCAATTGTAAAACAATCATAATATTTGAATCATTAACAACATGAATAATATAGGACTTACACAAATTTTGTTCATCAGTTGCGGCCTGTTCTTCATCGGCATCTATGGGTTTCTTACCCGCAGAAACCTGATAACCATGCTCATGTCCGTTGAACTTATTCTGAATAGCGTCAACATCAATTTTATCGCCTTCAATAAATTTCTTTGGGCCGATAAATTAGATGGCTTGTTCTTCACCATTTTCATTATTACAATAGCTGC
>CANCOG010000049.1 GCA_947379685.1 Flavipsychrobacter stenotrophus
GGTTTTGCCTTCGCAATGCTGATAGGTGTATTCACTGGTACTTACTCTTCTATCTTCGTGGCAGCTCCGGTACTTGTTGATATGGACAAGAGCGATTCACTTAAGGTAGAATCAGATGCAGAAGCCCGCATCGCTGAATTAAAGAATATGGCTTAATTGCTATTGCATATTTTAAAAGTAAATGCCCCGTTGCTGTTGCAACGGGGCATTTTTGATTTTGGTGGGAATGCAAGTAGCTAACAAGGGTCGATACTGCACCTGTGATTTTGGATATATACCAGTGTGATACCTACGGCATCGGTACAAAAATGTAACACTGTTCTATAAATATGTGATGCCGTCGGCATCATGACATGGGTTGCAATTCTTATATTTTCGACGGGATAAAATAGTGCATTTTTATCACACCGCTACCGGCGATGCCATTGAATTAAGGACAATTGAACAGTATTACGCCCTTTCAGGGCTTGTCCGGTTTTATAATTTAAACCACAGGGCTACACCCTGTGCTAATGTCTCACGGCCTTACAGGCCTGCCCCAAAATGCACCAAACTATGGCACTTGCAGGATAGGCCTGAAGACCGTGGCTACTTCCAAAACTAATTCTCAATCATCTTCGAATCACGGACTATCGACAGCTGTATTGTATTGTGCCGTGAATTGGTTTAGCCGATTGCTCTACCCTTTTAACAGGGATTATGAATACTTTAGGCATTTCCCTTCTACTCCTTCACAATCCTGATCTTGGCGTAGTTGAGCATAATCTTTTTAACACCGTGACCGGCACCAAATTCGATTGCAGCTATGCGGTTATTATTACCTCCTTCCAGCGAAGTAATGGTACCAAATCCGAACTTCTGGTGCTCTACCTTCATACCAATCTGCATGTCGGCGACGTCATCGGGAGCGAAATTGGCAGTTGGTGTGTGTACAACGGGCTGCATAGATGCGGTTGCTAACTTGTCTGCCAGCTTTTTGAGGGATGGAACCCGGTCAAAATTCTGGTTCAGCATGGTGTTGGCACCTTTCGACATGTTGCTGGCAATGTTATTGCCACCGCCGGGCTTGTTGCTGATACCTGTAAATGTTTTATCGAGGTAAGCTGCTGGTATCTCCTGAATAAAGCGGCTTTCTTCATTCTGTACAAGGCTGCCAAAGCGGTAACGGCTATTGGCATAGGTCACCCAAAGCCTTTCTTTAGCCCTTGTGATGGCCACATAGAACAACCTGCGTTCTTCTTCCAGCCCTGCTCTATCGTATAAACTCATGGAACTCGGGAACAGCGTTTCCTCCAGACCCACAGAAAACACACAAGGGAATTCCAGGCCCTTGGCTGAGTGTATGGTCATTAATTTGACAACGTCAGCATCCGGGTCATTGTTTTGGTCGGAATCGGTAAGCAATGTGATTTGCTGCAGGTAGCTGCCAAGGCTTTTATCGAGCAGTTCACCTTCTTCATCGGGTGTCTCTGTAAACTCCTTTATTGAGTTCAATAACTCCTGAACGTTTTCGTAACGGGCAAGGCCTTCAACTGATTTATCATTATACAACTCCTGCACCAGCCCTGTATGCTTGCCTATGGCAAAGGCCACATCGTAAGCATTCTTGCTCTGAAGCACGCTCTGGAAGCTTTTAATCATGAGCACGAATGCATCTATTTTGCTGTTACTGCTGCCGTGTTCAATGAGTTCCCACAAGGTTTTATCTTGTTCGTGCGCAGTCACAATAATACGATCCAGACTGGTTTTACCAATTCCCCGTGCCGGTATGTTAATGATGCGTTTCAGGTTCTCTTCATCCCTGGTATTGACCACCAGGCGCAGATAGGCAAGGAAATCCTTCACTTCCTTACGCTGATAAAAGGACACACCTCCAAACAATTTGTAAGGAATATTCATGCGCCGCAAGCTTTCTTCAAAAGAACGGCTCTGGGCATTCGTACGGTAGAGAATCGCAAAATCTTTGTTTTGATAATGATTGCGCATCTGCTGCTCCTTAATGGCATCGGCAACAAAGCGGCCTTCATCATTATCAGTCATGGTACGAGCCAGCATTATCTTTTCTCCTTCGGCATTGCTCGTCCACAGTTCCTTGGGTATTTGGTTTTGGTTATTGGCGATAACGTTATTGGCTACATTCAATATGCTTTGTGTGCTCCTGTAGTTTTGTTCCAGCTTAACCACTTTTACATCGTCATAGTCATCCTGAAATTGCAGGATGTTTTGTACTGTGGCGCCACGGAACGAATAGATACTTTGCGCGTCGTCGCCCACCACGCATATGTTCTCCCTTCTTGCCCCCAGCATTTTTATGATGGCATACTGGGCCGTATTGGTATCCTGATACTCATCAATGAGGATATAATGGAACCTGTGCTGGTATTTAGCCAACACTTCGGGAAAATTAGTCAACAACACGTACATGTTAAAGAGCAGGTCATCAAAGTCCATTGCCCCATTTTTAAAACAACGTTTGGCGTAGGTTTCAAAAATATCGGCCAAAAGGGGTCTGTTGCTGCGGGTGTCTTCCTGTTGTATGTTAGTGTCCTGCCTGTATTCCTTAGGGCCTATAAGGCCGTTTTTTGCCGCGCTTATGCGGTTATAGATGTATGCAGGTTTATAGTGCTTATCATCCAGGTTCATTTCCTTAACGATATCTTTTATAATTCCCTTGGCATCATCGGTATCATAGATGGTGAAATTGCTGGGGTATCCCAGTTTGGTGGCTTCAGCCCTCAGCAGTTTTGCAAAAACAGAGTGAAAGGTACCTATGTATAAATTGCGTGCTTCAGAATTACCCAGTGCTTTTTCCACACGTTCCTTCATTTCAGCAGCAGCCTTGTTGGTAAACGTAAGTGCCAGAATATTAAAAGCATCAACGCCATTTTTCATGAGGTGTGCAATACGGGTTGTCAGTACCTTTGTTTTGCCGCTGCCTGCACCTGCAACTATCATTATTGGGCCGTCAATATGCTCCACGGCTTCCAGCTGCCGTTCATTTAATCCCTTTAAGTAATCGTACATACAGCAAATTTAAGGAAATGGAACGGGGGCTTCAGTATGAAATTTCCCACGCGTGTGTGTTGGGGTATAAATGCATGAGGAATGTGGATAAAAAAGGTATTTATTAACTTACTTCTGGTGTGTTTCTGGGGGTGTGGTCAACTGCCGGCAAGGAGTTTAATAAATAGCAATTTTAGACAAGTGGCGACAGAGCCTCTGAGGAAATTGTGTTCTGTAGTTGGTGAGCTTTATTCATCTTTTAGTTTTGGGTACGGGTAGAATAATTTATATTTTTGCAGGGTTAATGTATGGAAAAGCAGGATTGGGAATATCAGTTGCAGCGGGAACAAATAGAACAACAATTACTCATAAACCCGCAGGACGCGGAAGCCCACTTTGAGCTTGCTGAACTCAGCTACTGGCATTTTGAAAACTACCCGTTGGCCCGGCAACATTATGAAATGGCACTGGAGTATGAACCTGGAAATGCATCATTCCATAATCATTATGCCGCGTTTCTCGAGTTCGGATTAGAACAACCGGAACTTGCAGGAGTTTACTACAAAAACGCAATGGAACTCGCACCTACAGATGTTGAGTACCTCAATAATTATGCTGAGTACCTGCGTTTTAATGAAAAAAATTACGAAGGCGCACGGCAAATGTTTTTACAAGCTATTGAACTGGAACCGTTTAATGCTGAAACGTATAACGCTCTTGCCCGGCTGCTTGAAGTAAATCTAAAGGAATATGAAGCAGCAAAACAGTACTACCTGCTGGCAATAGATATAGAACCCGGTAATGCTGATTACCACCATGACCTGGCGCTGTTGCTAGACGAATATCTTGATGATCGGGAGCAAGGCCGGTATCATTTTGAGGAGGCACTCTCAATTGAGCCAGAGAATACCCTTTATATTGACAACTACGCTACACTTCTGGGTGATCGGTTTTCGGAGTTTGAGACTGCCAGCGGCTTGTATGAAAAAGCAATTGGACTGGAGCCATTCAATACTTCGTTGCACTGGTCTTATGCTCACCTGCTAAGCGAACATCTCAAAGACTATGAAGGCGCAAAATACCATTACCAACTGGCCATTGATATAGAGCCCGATAATGTTCATTTATATAATAATTTGGGGTTGCTTTTGGAACATCAGCTCGAAGATTACACTGGTGCACGGGCCATGTATGAAAAGGGTCTGGAGATAGCACCGGATGATGCAGACTTGCATAACAGCCTCGCTAATTTGTTGGATGATCAATTTGAAGAATATGAAGATGCACGGGACCATTACCTGTTGTCCATGGAGCTGGCTCCTGATAAAGCAAGGGTCTATTATGATTATGGGTTGTTGCTGACCCGGAGATTTGGGGAATACGAAACGGCACGAACGAACTATGAATATGCCATCGCGCTTGACCCGCTTTATGCGCGTGCATTGTCGGGATTGGGCACGTTATTGACCGACCATTTTGGTGACCATGAACGCGCCAAAGCGCTGTATGAACAGGCAATTGCAATTGACCCCGACTTTTCAGATGGCTTTAATAACCTTGGGCACTTCCTTATGGAGCAGAATCAAGATTTTGATGCTGCCAGGGAACTGTTTGCTAAGGCAATACGGCTTGATGAGGAGAATTTCAATGCTGTTTTCAACCTTGCACATATTCTGTATTACCATTTTGAGGATTATGATGGTGCGCGCCTTCAATATGAACGGGCAATGCAGCTGGATGCTACTGATACAGACCTGCTGATACAATATGCTGATTTGCTTGATGACCATTTTGGTGAGTATGAAACTGCCAAAGCACTATATCTGAAGGCGCAAAGCCTGGAACCCGAAAATGCTATGGCTTACCATGAATACGGTGTTTTGCTGAGACAAAGCCTTTCGGATTATGACCTGGCAAGAGCAAATTTTGAGTTGGCTGTTAAGTATGCGCCCGATGATACTGAGTACAGGCTCTCGCTGGCCATGTTGTTGCTGGATCATTTTAATGATACGGCTGGTGCCAGAGAACACTACCTTCGGGCAGTTGCTTTAGATAGCGATGTGACTAATGAGGACCTGGATAAGCGTTTTTCTATTGAACGATTGTAATGATCGGCACGAAATTTGCTGTGAAGTCTAACGAATTGTTACATTTTTGCGTCTTCTTACTAAAGCACTATGTATGAACAGATTATATGCATTCCGCCCGGCTTTTAAGAACTTGATATGGAATTTTGGTGTCGTATTCCTTTTTGCCGGAGCAATTGCCTGCAGGGACAAATCATCTTCTACTATTGTAACGGGCTGTATGGACACCGGAGCTTTGAATTATGACTCAAAAGCTACAATTAGTGGCCCGTGCTCGTACACGATTTCAAAATACGGGGGAAAGTACGGTATTGTAGATACTGTTGTCAGCTTTCACCACAACATGACAACAGGGTGGTATGATACCACAGTAGCCCATTATGATATTAATGTAACGGTTGCTAACAGCAACACCATGAAGTTTGATACAATTGTTCATTGCTACTACTGCGGCACGTCGGATTCAGTAACTGTTGGTACCGACAATGGCAGCTTCTGGTTTAATGATCAAAACTACCCAGTATCCTGGGGTGGCACAGGCCACTTTAATAACGACACTCTAATATTGGATTTCGGGACTTCACCACTGGGAGGCTATGATGGGACCAACTGGCATAAAACTAAGGGTGTTAAGAAATAGGCATTTTAGAACCGGAGACGAAAAATTTTTATAGAAGGATAATGCTGTGCTAATTGGGCACAGCATTTTTTTTGATTTGAGCTGGTTATGGCATCGGGTTGATTTTTATTAATTGGGTCAGTTAAGTGACCCAATTAATGTAAATTAGGTCAGTAGAGTGACGCATTTAACAGATTTTGAGTCACGCCAGAACTGTGCAAACGAATTGAAATTGTTCAGTTTTTGTAAATTAGGTCAGTCACGTGACCCAATTAATGTAAATTAGGTCAGTCGAGTGACGCATTTAACAGATTTTGAGTCACGCCCAGAACTGTGCAAACAGGCTGAAATTGTTCAGTTTTTGTAAATTAGGTCAGTCAAGTGACGCATTTAATGTAAATTGCGTCAGTTAGACAACCAAATTAGCATTTTATGGATATTCCGAGGCTGATTCAGCAGAAAGTAGAAAAATATATAGGGAAGCAAAAAGTAATTATGGTTTATGGCAGCCGCCGAACCGGGAAAACATCGCTGATCGAAAATATTACTGAAAAATTCGGGGCCGATGTCCTGCTGTTGCAGGGCGAGGATATGCAGGTAGCTGAAATACTCGGACAACGTACAATAGCTAATTACAAACAGCTCACAAAGGGAAAAAAGATAATCATCATTGATGAAGCGCAGGCTGTGCCAGAAATAGGCAAGATACTGAAGCTGATGATAGACAACATAAAAGGGATAACATTAATAGTGACCGGCAGCAGTAGCTTCGATCTGGTGAACAAAACCGGTGAACCACTGGTTGGGCGCAATATCATTTATTACCTGCACCCTATCGCACAGGCAGAACTGGCGCCAACAGAAGACAGAATAACAACAGCCAGAAACCTGGAAGAGCGCCTTATTTATGGCAGCTATCCGGAACTCTGGCAACTGGACAATTTGGAGGAAAAGCAACAATACCTGAAACAACTGGTGAACAGCTACCTGCTCAAAGACCTGCTGATTATGGAAAATATAAAGGGAGCAGATGTATTGTACAAGCTACTTCAACTAATTGCCTGGCAGGTGGGAAGCGAAGTGAGCACCGTTGAGCTTGGTAAGAACCTGCTGCTTAATAAAATTACCGTAGAACGCTACCTCGACCTACTGACCAAGGTTTTTATCCTTTATCCACTGTCGGGCTATAGCGGTAACCTGAGAAAGGAAGTGAGCAAGAGTAAGAAATGGTATTTTTACGATAATGGTATCAGAAATGCACTGATCAATAATTTTAGTCCGCTGCACATGCGTAATGATACCGGGCAACTATGGGAACAATATATACTGAGTGAAAGGCTAAAGAACAACAGCTATAAAGGATACCACCCTCAATACTTCTTTTGGCGGACATACGACGGTCAGGAAATTGACTTGCTGGAGCAGAATGACCAGCAATTACAGGCGCTGGAATGTAAGTATGGGAGGCATAAAGGGAAGAAGCCCATTGCCTTTGCAAAAGCATACCCGGATGCTTCATTTGCTGTAGTTGACCAAACGAACTATCTGGATTGGATCAGTTAGATGTGGACTAGCTTTATCTAGCTCCAACCACTTGCTACTCCCTGATTTCTTCAGAAAAATTGCTGTTGTGGCAGGTTTTGGCACCTGAGTGGCCACCTGATGTATGCGTACACCACGTCTCAGACCCGGATAGCAGCACAAGAAGAATAACGAGGAGGTAGAAAACTGAGAGGATAAGGAATGTCTTTTTCATGAGTAGGGGGTTTATAGCTTTTACACCGCAATTTTTGTGCCAAATATTAAAGATAGGCAATGACCATTGACCGGCCATGCACTAGGAAACCTCCTAAAATAGTTTTGCAGGCAGTCGGTTAACAATATTTATTTACCTTTAAAGCCACGGCATAAAGAATGGTGGATGCATGAATTTACGATGGAAAACGGCTCAGTTTTTTGAGGTGTGGTGGTGGCGCTTCTACCTGAAAGGTAAGAGCCGGGAGGAATATTTACGCAACAAGAAACAATACTGGCACCAGCAACTGGATGCCTGTGCCGATGTATTCAGGATAACCGACAAGGATACCATTATTGATATGGGCTGCGGGCCTTCTGGATTATATACCGTATTCCCTAACGGACAAGTAACTGCTGTAGATCCACTCCTGGACCAATACGAAAAGACATTGCCACTTTTCAAGAAAAGTGACTACCCTGGTGTTGTGTTTGTGACTTCGCCCATAGAAACTTACAACACTACCCAAACGTATGACTATGTGTTTTGCATGAACGCCATCAACCACGTTAAGGATATTAAAGCAGGATATGCCAAACTAGCTTCCTTGTGTAACAAAAATGGTAAGATCATTGTTACGATAGATGCACACAACAATAATCTCATGAAAGCAATTTTCAGGATAGGACCTGGAGATATACTACATCCCCATCAATATAACATGGAGGAGTACACGAATTTTCTGGATCATGAAGGGTTTAAGGTGATCAAGACCGTTTGTCTGGATAAAGGAATGGTGTTTAACCATTATCTTTTGGTGGCGGAAAGGAAATGAGCAGGCAAAAAAATTCCCGCGCCACATGTAGCACGGGAAAACAAGAGAGTACACCATAGTTTGAGAAATGAACAGCAATAACCGCAAGTTTCATCAATTACTCTTCCCCTGAATTTTTCAATTTTGTAAGCAATGTGTAAGCATTCTTCGTCACAATTGTTTCGTTATCGATACCCGACTTAATAGCAATAAAACCCTCATCGGTAGTACCGGTCGCTACTTTGCGCATTACATACTTTCCGCTGCCTGCTTCCACAAAAACGTAGGAAGCGCCGCTCCATTGTACAATAGCCTCTTGCGGAACACAATTTTGTTTTACGTTGTTGAGTTCAACATTGGCATTCATGTACATACCGGGCAGCAGTTCCTTGTTTAATTTCAGGAAATGACAATGTACTTCGGTGGTTCTATCCTTACCTATGCTGGGGTTAATGAGGTGCACCTCCGCATCGTATTTAACATCGGGATGGCTGTTCGTGTAACAAACTATCTTCTGCCCCTCAGAAAGGCTTGCTGCATCATTCTCAAACACAGTAAGAGTAAGGTGCAGGTCGCCGGGATTCACCAGCTCAAACAAGACATCGGTTGGGGACACATACTTGCCTGTGTTGACATTTACCTTTGTAACGTATCCTGAAATAGGCGCGCAAATATTTACACTTCGGGAGATATTTCGCTCATTGAGTTGCTGAGGTTGTATGCCAATAAGTAACAACTTTTCGGCAAGTGAGCTAGCCAGTATTCTCTGCCCGTCGAAATCGCTTTTCGCCTGTTGCAGCACCTTATCGCTGGCAGCTCTTGTTTCGTTCAGTTTCAGCTGCCTGTTATATTCAGCTTCGCAAAATACCAGCCTGCTTTTGGCAGTGAGGTAATCTTGCTGCAACTGAATATACTGAGGGTCTTCCATGGTCGCCAAAACAGCGCCCTTACTCACTTTCAGCCCGGGCATCAATGCCATCTTTTTTAAGTATCCACCCATAGGCATACTTATAGAAACTATATTTTGAGGAGGTACATCTATGATACCTGTAACCTTTAAGATGGAGTGCATTTCCCTTTGTTCAGCATGCCCCAATGCAATGTCGGCATTCTTTAACTGGGTCGGTGTCAGCTGCACAGTATCAGCCTCCTTCTTTACCGTACTGACGGCTGTTTCAGCAGGCTTACTTTTCGGTGCGCTGCATGCAAAAAGAGAAAGGATACCCAGTACGGCTATTATGATTGATTTGTGTTTCATTGTTGTTGATTTAATTAATTAACTCCATTTAATTTTTCAATTTCAAATGCGGCTTCATTCAGTTGCAGAACAGTATTCAGGTATTCACTTCTAACTTGCATAGCCTGGTTAATAAGCAATACCCAATTCAGGTAACTGATCTCGCCCAGTTCAAGTTTGCTGTTGGCGGCTGAAATGATCTTCAGGGCATTAGGCAGCATTACTTTCTGATAAATGCCCACTGATTGCTTTCGCTGGGCATAGAGCATTCGGGCATTCATCAGGTCACTGTTTAGCTGAACCTGCGCACTCGCCAACTCTTGTTCCCGTTGCATTTTTAAGTGCCCGGATGCAGCCATGCGTCCACGTTGAGCTCCAAATACCACAGGTATGCCAACACCAAGGAAAACTGAATTAAACCGTTCGCTGCTGCCATAGTACTTTTCGGTGCCCATGCCGGTAGTTGCCCAACCCATTATTGTTGAGCTTGTACAACCACCTGTAATGGCGGGTAATAGTTTAGCAGTTTCCAGTTGTTGCTGCAACCTTGCAATATTTACCTTTTGATTGTAAAGCCTCAAAAGCGGATGTTCAGTCGTTGCGGCTATTAGAGGTACGTCGTAGACAATTGAATCGAAACCCGGCACCAAGGCAGAGGGGGCGTTGATAACAACTCTGAATTGCTCCAGCAACATACTATATTCTGCTGCCAGCGATTGCAACTGTGTAGCGATTTGCAGCTTTTGGTTCTCGGCTGTACTTGCCTCAATAATATCTACATCGCCCAATTTGAACCGTTGTTGCGATCTGGTAAGGAAGTTAGTATAAATGCTATCGGCCTCAGTGAGCAATGTGTTCTTTTGGCTAAGCACTGCAAGCTTGTAAAACAGTTCCTTGACCTTTGCCTTCAGCTCTAGTTCACTCAGCTGATAGCTGGTCTCACTTAGCCGGGCATTTGCATGGTGAATGCTGGCCTGCCGCATATAAACTGTCGGAAACTGAATCGTTTGACTAACAGTGTACTTGTTGTCATTCAGGTTACTGTTGAACCGGCCGTATTCTCCCTGCACGAGTGTTTTATCAACGTCCCAACCTGAGTTCTTCAATGCGCTGTAATAGCGCACTTCAGTGCCCATTGCACGCAATGAAAGATTGTTTTTCACAGCGCTATCCAACGCCGCTGAAAGTGTGATCGTACGCTGCGCACTTCCAATAGAAATAAGGCCAAAAAGCAGCACCGCTGTTATGACCGCTTTCTTTACGGCTGGACGGAAGTACCCAAAACCTTTTTCGAAGATGATGTAGAGCAACGGTAGCACAAATAAGGTGAGTAAAGTGGAAATGATAAGTCCGCCAATGACCACTGTGGCCAGCGGCTTTTGTACCTCACCACCCGCGCCTGTGCTTATGGCCATTGGTATAAAGCCCAGCGAAGGCACGAGTGCCGTCATCAATACTGCCCGAAGTTTGGATTTTGTTGCGTGTATCACTATTCGCCTCACATCGGTCCAACCCTCTGCCCGGAGTCTATTGAATTCCGAAACAAGCAAAATACCGTTAAGCACTGCAACACCAAACAAGGCAATAAAACCGACACCGGCAGATATACTGAAGGGCATTGATCTTAATGACAATGCAAAGATGCCACCCGTTGCTGAAAGTGGTATCGCAGTATAAATAAGCAGGCCCTGCTTAACTGAACTAAAGGCAAAATACAACAACAGGAAAATGAGGAGTAGCGCCACAGGCACTACTATGCTCAGGCGTTCCTTGGCGGCGGTCATGTTTTCAAACGAACCACCATAAACAATGGAATATTCACGTGGTATTTTCAATTGCGCTTTTACTTTTTTCTGCAATTCCTGTACAATGGTTTGTACATCTTTTCCCTGAATATTGAAACCAACAATTATCCGGCGCCTGGTGTTTTCGCGTTGTACCTGGTTCACGCCCGCTACCTCAGTTATGTCAGCGAGTTGAGATAGTGGAACCTGCATGCCCTGCTTTGCCGATAACATCAGATTCCGGATGTCTTCCATACTTTTTCTGGATTCGCCGGCCATTCTTACCACCAGGTCGAAACGCTTTTCACCTTCATACACAAGCCCCGCAGCCTGTCCTGCAAATGCTGTATTCACTACCCGGTTAACATCGCTTACGTTCAGGCCATATTTGGCCATTGCATCCCGGTTGTATTTTATCACTACCTGTGGCATGCCCGTAACTGTTTCTTCATAGATATTCACGGCGCCATCAATTGTTTTAATGATCTCACTCAAGCCGTGGGCATAATGGGTAAGGGAATCGAGATTCTCACCGAAAATCTTACATACTACATCCTGGCGTGCACCAGTCATGAGCTCGTTAAAGCGCATTTGCACAGGAAACTGGAACCCTACTGAAATACCGGGAACGTCTTCAAGTGCCTTTGTCATTTTGGCACTCAATTCTTTAAACGATGTAGCAGAAACCCACTCCTTTTTATCCTTTAACACCAGTATCATATCACCAGCCTCAAAGGGCATGGGGTCAGTAGGTACTTCTGCACTGCCTATTTTGGTAACTACCTTTTGCACTTCGGGGAAACGCTCCAGCAGGATCTTTGACGCCTGTTGGGTAGCGCGTATGGTATTGCTCAGGTTGCTTCCGGTAAGCAGCCGGGTTTCAACGGCAAAGTCACCTTCTTCCAGCTGTGGAATGAACTCTCCACCCATGCCGCCAAGTATAAAAACAGCCAGCCCAAAAAGACCCAGAGTGACAGCCAGAATCGCTTTAGGGAAATTGAGCAACCTGACAAGGGCAGGATGATAACGGCGCTCCAGCCAGATCATCATTTTATCGGTAAACGAAGGCTTATGGTTGAGCTTTTTATTGAGACACAAAGCCGCCATCATGGGTACATAAGTAACCGAAAGTATAAATGCCCCAAGTATGGCAAATGCAATGGTATATGCCATTGGTTTGAACATTTTGCCTTCTATCCCCTGCAATGAGAGAATAGGCAGGTAAACGATAAGGATGATGATTTGACTGAACACTGCAGACTTGATCATCTTCCCGGTAGAAGTGCCCACTTCATTGTCCATTTCAGACTGGTTTATTTGCACGAGCGCCCGGAAATGTTTGGCATGTGCGAAACGGTGCAATATGGCTTCAACAACTATCACCGACCCATCTACAATAAGCCCGAAGTCAATGGCACCAAGCGACATAAGGTTACCGCCAATGCCGAATTTGTTCATGAGGATAATTGCAAAAAGCATGGACAACGGAATTACGGATGCAACAATAAGGCCGGCCCTGAAATTTCCGAGGAACAAGATGAGTACGAAAATGACGATGAGCGCGCCTTCCAACAGGTTAGATTCTACGGTACTTATGGCATTATTCACCATTTTGGTACGGTCGAGAAAGGGCTCTATCACTACCCCTTCAGGCAGCATCTTTTGTATATCTTCAATACGCGCCTTCACCTTCTTTATCACCGCCGAAGAGTTTTCTCCTTTCAGCATCATGACCACCGCTCCGGCTACTTCTCCCTTGTCGTTATAAGTCATAGCACCATACCTTATGGCTGTTCCGAATTGAACTTTTGCTACATCCCTCATCAGTAGCGGATTGCCATCGGGTAACGATTTAACAACTATTTTCTCAATGTCCTCCAGGCTGGTTGTAAGGCCCTCGCTGCGTATATATAATACCGTTGGCCCTTTTTCTATATAGGCACCACCAGTATTCTGGTTGTTCTTTTCCAGAGCATCAAATATATCGGTAATGGAAAGGTTGTATGCTTTGAGCTGGTCGGGATTAATAGCTACTTCATATTGTTTGAGCTTGCCTCCGAAACTAGACACCTCCGCTACTCCCGGTGTACCTATTAATTGCCGCCTCACTATCCAATCCTGTATGGTGCGCAATTGGATAGCGTCATACTTGTTCTCGTATCCCTTTTTGGGCCGCACTACATATTGGTAAATCTCGCCCAGCCCGGTTGTTACCGGGGCCATTTCCGGGTTTCCGATACCGGCCGGCAGCTCCTGCTGTACTTTTTGAAGGCGTTCGCTTATCTGCTGGCGGGCCCAGTATATATCAGATTCATCGTTGAATACTACTGTAACCAGTGATAATCCGAAACGGGAAAAGCTCCTGACCTGCTTGAGGCCGGGAATGCTGCTACATGCCTGCTCGATGGGAAAGGTGATCAGCCGCTCCACATCCGGCGCGCCGAGGGAGGGAGAGACAGTAATCACCTGTACCTGGTTATCGGTAATGTCTGGGACAGCGTCTATAGGTAATTTAGTCACTTCGTAGGAGCCCCAGCCTACGAGTGCCAATACAAAAAGGATGATGATGAGTTTATTATTTATTGAAAACCCAATTATCTTACTGAGCATAATTCTGGAATTATTGCGTGAAGAAATAATGCACAAATTGTACGCGGCAGCCAGTGCCGGTACTATGAGCAAGAAATAAAATGCTGGATAATTAAGCTACCTGCCGCGGAGGGCGGAACAGGGATTTGAGTACCTGAGTTGGCACAGGACTATTCTTGAATACTGAAAGCCGGGCCATTGGTGCCGGGAAAACCGGGTTAACTTCGATATAAGTAAGGTGAGGTCGAGTATATGCTACGAAGCTATCAGACGATAGCCCTTTAAAAGGCAGCTGCTTGTCCTTTTCTTCGTCGTGGTCATCTATATCCTGCCCCCAGTAATGCATGCTGAGGAAGGAAATGATGGTTAGTTTATTATTGAGTTGCTTGTGTTCGTGGTAGTGCAATAGAAAAGCGGGGATCCTTGAGCATTGATCCATCGTTACAATGTTGAGCATTGTAAAAACAATAAGCATATGTAACAAGAAACTCCTCAACCCCTTTTTACTTTTTTGCTTTGCAAAGGTAACTGATAATTAAGTCGTTCAAAAATTGAATTTATGATTGAGCCATTGATGAAAGTAATAATTCGTTTCCCCCTACGCATTCATGAATTGAGCTAATAATCTATGGAAATGATGGGTGCCCTGTTCCCTGGTTACAGAGTATCGCCCATGTTTGTAAAACCTGGACTTCACGCCTATTTGTACGTGTTCTACTACCTCTTCATCTTCCATCTCTACTGTATCTAACCCAACCCCGGCGCCTTGTTCCAACTTGCTTTCGTCGAGCACGTAGGTAAGGAAAGTGACTTTGCAGGCTTCCTTTCCCAGTGGCTTAACAATATTGATGGATAAACCCCAGGGGTAAAAATTGAACATCATGTTCGGGAATACCCAGAAGTAATAGGCTGCGACTTGCTTGCCAAAGTCGGGCGAGGATTGCGGCAGGTCGAAACACTCATCACCTTTTTTACCAATACCCAGTTGCAGGTTACTATACTGAAACAGCTCGGTTGTATATTCCCCGAAATCAAGGGCCTGGTTAAGGCCTGCATGAACGAATGGGATATGAAAACCCTCCAGGTAATTTTCGCAGTAGAGTGCCCAATGTGCTTTAACCGAATAATCTCGCGACATATCTGCCCTGAAGCGGAGGTCATTGACCGGGAACCAGGCTATGCGCTGCATCATCTCACCGAAGAAATCTTCCGGCTTCAGGCGCGGGTTAAGGGTAGTAAATAAAAACTTACCCCATTGGAAAACGGGCAATTGCGCCAGGTGATCAGCTTCAGTAGGGAAATTTTCCACTTCTTTAAATTCAGGCATCGATTCAAACTTGCCCGATAATGAAAATTGACGGCCATGGTATTTACACCGGAGGTAATGCGCCTTGCAGGGTTCATAAACCAGCAGGTTACCCCGGTGGGTGCATACATTGCTGAGGCAATGCACAGTTCCATTGGCTGATGTTGCAATCACCAGCGGCTCGTTCAATACCTGTTCGAGCAGTACAAATGGATGGACAGTGTTGCGTGCCGGCAGATCGCTGCATTCCACAAGTTGCCAGGTTTGTGCAAATATTTTTTCTCGGGAAGCCTCAAAATGAGTGTCCCCTGTATAAAAATCGGTGTCTAGTGTTTTAGCCGTGGCAATATTGTCATCCATAAAAAAATGCTGCATCGCTCATACCTATTTGTTTAAAGATAACAACTTTAAACAATAGTATCCGCGTAATATGCAGCATTTTTCAATCAACGTTCGGAATACCTAGTTACTTCCTCT
>CANCOG010000050.1 GCA_947379685.1 Flavipsychrobacter stenotrophus
TTTGTATTCGTTTTTTCAATTACATTTGTATTTCAACAAGTTTCTAAATCTTAATTAATCAGAACGATGAAAAAATTATTACTTACCGTTGCTGCATTAGCAACTATTCCGGTTTGTGTGAATGCACAAACGAGGATGACTATCAACGAGGAGTTTACAGGGGAGAATTGCCCTCCATGTGCTTCTACAAACCCAGGCTTCTGGCATTTGTGCGACACAGCTCCGAACCTGACTAAACTGATCCATATTACTTATATGGAGCCTATTCCATCCTCAGGTTGGTACTACATGCGCACGAAGACGCTGTCCGACGCACGCGATGCATATTACTCCATCTCTTCTGCACCACATGCTATGTATGATGGTCACACAGCAAGCCCAAGCTCTTCCAGCCCGGGTCATCCTTTCTATTTCTCACAGGCTGAAATTAACACTGAAGCAGCAATTGCTTCACCGTTTAACATGACCTGCACCAACGCATGGAATTCAACGTTTGACAGTGTTATTACTACAGTTACAATTACTTGTGTTACGCCATATTCTGTGAGTGCACCTTTCTTACGCGCAGCATTGGTTCAGACCAATAATTTCGCTACACCTCCGGGAACAAATGGTGAAAAAGATTTTGAAAACGTAGTTCAGGCAATGTACCCTGATGCTACCGGAACTTCATTGTCATCAACTACATGGACTACAGGTACTACACGTACTATCACTTTAAGGGGCGCATGTCCAAACTTCGTTGATAAGAGCAAGGCACCTTACATGGTGGTTTGGATTCAGAACGATGGTGACAAATCAATCGCTCAGGCTGCTCAGGCAACTCCATTGCCAGATGTAAACAATGATGCTGCTTCAGCAACTGTAATTCCAGATCTGGTTTGTAGTGTTAACGGTCCTTACACTGTTGCTCATACAGTTACTTTAACTAACAGCGGTGCTAACCCTGTTACTTCTGCAAAAATCTACTATCAAATTGATGGTGGTACATGGGCTTCAACTCCATGGAGCGGTACCTTGGCTGTTGGTGCATCTACTACGGTTACAATGCCAACTGCAACTGTTACTGTTTCCGGACCAGCTTACCACTCAATTTATGATTCAGTTGCTAACGTAAACGCAGGTTCGGATCCTAACCCGATCAATAACACAAGTGGTTCAACTTTCTTTATCGAAAGTAAAACTGCTACAGCCATGCCATATTCAACTAGCTTTGAGGGCAGTGATTACATGGTTCACTATGCTTCTGATGTGGCAAATGATAATGTTTCCTGGATTGTAACTTACAATACCACTACTCCATTGGGCCATACTGGCGCATATGCTGTTCGTTATAACTGCAATGGTGCAGCTAACGGTGTTGGTAATTTCTACACTTTACCTATCGTAACAACTTCTGCTGCATCAGAAATGGATTTCTGGGTTTCTTATTGCCAGGTATCTACAGCAAACAATGATAAACTTGAAGTTGTTTATTCTGCTGATTGCGGTGCAAACTGGACTTCTATTTGGAATATGAGCGGCACGCCAATGGCTACTGTTCCGGCAAATTCAACTGCTTTCTTCTACCCTTCAAGCCCAACCCAATATGCTAAGCACACTGTTTTACTGAACGCAGTACCAGCAGGAGCGATGATTGGTTTCCGTGCTACAGCAAATTATGGTAATAACCTGTTCGTTGACGATGTTAACATTCACTCAACTCTTGGTGTTGCTTCAATTGGTTCAGCACCATCTGATGTAAATGTTTATCCAAACCCGGCTACAGACGAAGCTAATTTGAATTTCACTGTTCTTAACGATGGTAAAGTTTCAATCAGCGTTTACGATGCAGTAGGTCGTTTAATGTTTACAAATTCTCAGACATTTAAGGGTGGCCAACAGCATGTAGCATTATCAGTTGCTGATTACGCAGCTGGTGTGTACAACGTTGTTGTTACTACTGACGCCGGTTCAGTTTCCAGCCGTTTCTCAGTTGTAAAATAATTCACTGATTTTTCTCTTATAAAATAGGGCTGCCAGCATCTGGCAGCCCTATTTTATTTTTATAATTGTTCCATTTTCTCCAACCTGTTATCGGGGTCTTCATAGCCGGCATCTCTTGCTTTCAGGTACCATTCCCTCGCCTTTACCAGATCCTTGGGAACAACCATGCCCCAGTTCATAAAGTTCGCCCATATTACACATAGAAACAAGGTCACCTCCGTCCGCAGCTTTAAGGCACCACCTGAATGTCTCTGTATAATTTTTACGAACACCGATACCCTCATAGTAAAAATGGCTTAGCCTGGCCATGCCTTCTATATCACCTGATTGCGCCAATTTCATACACCATTCGGCGGCCTTCTTATGATCTTGCTTTAGTTCAGAACCGAAGTAGTATGATTTTGTTAGGAACCTCATTGCATCCCCATGCCCTTTGTTTGCAGAAAGCCTGAACCAATAAAGAGCTTCTCCTATGTTTTGCGCAACACCCTTGCCATAAAAATATAGAGTGCCGATCCAATACATAGCTTCTGCATCACCTTTTGCAGCCCCTTTTTGGTACCAGTCGAGTGCCCTCAGGTAATCCTGTTCCACTCCGTGTTCCCCGTATAAAATATTCCCTGTAAGTGTCATCGCACTGGAATGCCCATGTTGGGCTGCTTTCAGGGCCCATTCCATTGCCTTTTCGAAATCCTGACCGTTATAACAGGAATAGTAATATGTTTTGCCCATGCTGAACATCGCATTAACCGACCCTTTTTCAACAGCTATGGTATACCATTTGATGGCCTCATCAACGTTCCGCTCCACTCCGGAACCATCTCTGTAGAGCATAGCAATATTTTCCATTGCGCCGGTGGAGCCAAGTGCAGCTCCCCGCTGATACCATTCCATTGCCAGTTCGTAGCTCTGATCGACACCTAGCCCCGAATGGTACATAGTTCCGATACTATTCATAGCCCAGGCATACCCCGTTTCAGCAGACTTCTTGTACCAGTTTAATGCCGAAGCATAGTCTTGGCGCAGACAATAACCCATTTCGTATATACGTCCAAGTCTGTACAGTTGTGGACCATTAAGGAAGGCAGCATACTTCAGGTAATTTGTTGCAGCATCCAGATAATTGCCATTATCGTAGGCTTTATCAGCTAACGTTCTTTTGGCAGGATCGTCTTTTTTCGCGGGATTCTTGATGGCATGGATCACATTATAGGGAACAATTCGCTCATGTGCCAGGAAAGGGCCAGAAGTTGATGAAAAGTCAAATCCGGAGAAAAAGTTGCGCATTTCCGGCCTGCGAAAATACCAGAGGTACAGCAGAAAGCAAGCGACGAGAATGGCAGCGGTAAATTCAGTGGGCATAGGTGTTGTTGATATACAAACTTATGCATTAGTGATAGCAATGCAAAATACCCCTGTCCAGAGCGTTTGCTCCTAATGTCATCGACCTAACTGGGTTTTCTTTGCGGCTTTGCTTCAAATTAACCCAAGGATGATTGAATAAACTGGGAACTGCGCCTCTGCGTCTTTGCGCGAAATCTTAAATCAAGGACATTCACCTCCCGGGTCTAAGTTTATCAAATAGATAACACAAGTTGAAGGATTTCCTTCGACCTACCATTCCGGAAGCATTTGCTTCTGAAATCAAGCGCTCCCCATCATAGCTTATCCTGAAATAGCAGGGTCAACGGCATTTCTACCCTCGCTCCTTCCACATTTTATTGAACGATTTATCGGCAAACTCCACCGGACTGCGGTGTTTGGCCCAGGTATCCTTAAAAAGTTTATTGATGACCTTGTTTTTCAGTTTAGCACCACCGGTATTCATTAGTCCACGATTGAGCATGGCCAGTTTCCACACCTTCCATGCGGCATTTTCACCAAACGTATTCAGGTTTTCAGCAACTGCTATGCCGCGGTTTTCGAGCAGCATTTCATGGATATTGATCTTGAGCGGGCAAACCTCCGTGCAGTTGCCGCAAAGGCTCGATGCATAACTGAGGTGCTTAAAGTCGCTCATGCCCTCCAGGTGAGGAGTGATCACCGCGCCAATTGGGCCACTATAGGTAGCGCCATAGGCATGGCCGCCAATATTCTTATACACAGGACAGGCATTAAGGCACGATCCGCAACGGATGCAGTACATACTTTCCCTTACTTCCTTACGCAACAGGTTGGTGCGGCCATTGTCGAGTATGATCACATACATTTCCGATGGGCCATCGGTTTCTCCATCCTTGCGCGGACCCGTGAAAATGGTATTGTATACAGTAAGCTGCTGCCCCGTACCAAACGTAGCCAGCAATGGCCAGAACAGGTGCAGGTCATTAACCGATGGCAGCAATTTTTCAATGCCCACAATCGCAATATGCGTTTTCGGGAATGAGGTGGAGAGGCGCGCATTACCTTCATTTTCAGTAACGCAGATGCCGCCAATATCGGCCAGTATAAAGTTGGCGCCAGTTACGCCTACCTGGGCCGTCAGGTATTTTTCCCGCAGTTTCTCGCGGGCTATCTTGGTTATTTCGTTAGGAGTAAGATTAGGTTCAGTGCCTAGTTTTTCATGAAATACCCTCGCCACATCTTCCTTACTTTTATGCATGGCAGGGGTAACGATGTGGTAAGGTGGTTCGCCATCCAGCTGTTGAATGTATTCACCCAGGTCGGTTTCAACCGATTCAATACCATTATCGCCCAGGAATTTATTCAGGTGGATCTCCTCAGTAACCATTGATTTTGCCTTCACCACCTGTTTCGTGTTCTTCTCCTTACAGATCTGCAAAATGGCCTGCTGCGCATCTTCAGCCGTTTCGGCCCATATTACCTTCCCACCCCTTGCACAGAAATTCTGTTCAAACTGTTCCAGATACCTGTCCAGTTGTTCTATGGTCTTCCACTTTATATTTTTTGCCTTCATGCGGGCATATTCCAGATTGGCGTACTGGTGCTTACCCTTCACAACACTATCGTTGTACTTATCAATATTGAAAGCAACCTTGCGTTTGTGCTCCAGGTCATGCGACTTAACCTCGCTTTTGGCAAGAAATATAGTTTCGTGGCTGTTCATAATTATGGCGCGAAAGTAAGAAAATTACCTGACCTGAGTTTAAACGAATCCCGCAGAAGAGCGTTCCAATTCTTCGCATAATAATTATCGCAATTATACCTGAGCGAAGACATTAGCGCTCCCTTCGCCCTTCCGGGGCAATGTCATCAACTTAAGGAAGCCTGAGAAGGCTTCAACAACAATAGCCACCGGTGAAACCGGTGGTAGATAACCGCAAAAAACCAACACTGAAAGTGTTGAACAACGATGGGTGGCGGTGGTAAAAACGTTAAGTTAAAGACATTGCCCTTCAGGAGAAGGGTTGGGGTTGAACTGAATGTCGAAGACTTGAAATGAACCCACCGGCAGGCTTGCACCTATTTGCGAAGTTCATTAGAAATCAAAAGGGAGAAAAAAGTTGTAACATGTAACATAACATGTTACATTTGCAATATGATAGCAAGCATAAAGCATAAAGGTTTAAAGTTGCTATGGACAAAAAACGATGCCTCAAAATTGCGGCCCGACCAGGTCGGTAAAATAAGGAACATATTAACTTTACTAAATAGTGCTGGTAAGATAGAAGATATGAATTACCCTGGTTCTGGCCTTCACCCGTTGAAAGGGGAAATGGCCGGATTTTGGTCGGTAACTGTAACGGGTAATTACCGCATCATCTTCCAGATTGAAAACGGGGATACCCATTTGCTGGATTATTTAGATTATCATTAAAAAGGATTTGCTATGCTGAAGAGAGAAATGCCACCGGTACATCCCGGAACGATCTTAAAAGAAATGTACCTTGAACCCCTCAACGTTTCTGTTTCCGAATTAGGTATTCTATTGGGCGTCGCAAGGCGTACCGTCTCACTGATAATAAACGGTCATTCAGGCGTGAGTGTGGAAATGGCTTTGCGTTTTTCAAAGGCATTTAATACCACCCCCGAACTATGGCTGAATATGCAGCGCGACTATGACCTCTGGCATGCGCAAAAGAAAGCTGGCTTTAACCAGATAAGGGCTATAGAAATGATAAAAAAGCAAAATGTGCGTACTGCGTAGGTTTCAGTGCTTACCTACATACCCTTTGCGAACGCAGAGTTGATGGACATGCGAAGGTTAATCGCGGACATTACATCCCGAAATTTGCTACCTTTCAGTCGCAAGCCGTCGTCCATGAATAAACATATCCTCCGTTATGTGCTAAGTGCCTTTGTGCTTCTGTCTATGTCTCGGTGCAAAGACGGGGGAACAAAGGGTACTTCAGATGATAGCACCGAGTTTCCAAGGGTTAAAAAAGTTGAAAATACGAAGGGAACAAATTTTGTTGCAGCCCTAACAGCAGAAACTGCTGATAGTAACATCATTTATTCGCCAACCTTCCTTTTTGCATGGGATGAACTCAGACACATTTTGGGTTCACCCCTCAATTTGCCTCATGCCGTAAAAGACTTACAGCTGGTAAATAGCGAGACTACATTTAAGGAGGCATTAGCCAAAGGCGATTACGAAACACAAGTGAATGTTTCGGACGGAACTATAGACATAATAGTATCGTTCGAGAAAGCGTTGCCATTTTTAGATCTGATGGATACTGCCATAAAACCATTTTTATTTGGCGGAATACAAGTAAAGGCATTTGGACTTCCTTATTTCAACGAAAAGACCGCAGCTGCAATCACCATTCTATTTTACGAAAACGATGTCAAATTCATTATTGGGATAACACCCAGGGACAAAACTCAGGAAATTGTTCTGGCGAAAGGGTTCAATGACTACCAAACATTGGAAGCATCACTTGAAGCCATAGACACTGCACAAAAAAGAGGGCAACAGGAGCGAGCCGCTGGGGGAAAGTTCAAGAAAAGATACGAAATCGAATATGACGATCAGGTACTCATTCCTGTGCTGCGTTTTAATCTGGAAAAGGAATTTAGGTCGTTCATTGGTGCCGCAATTGTCTCATCACACGGCGTGGATACAATATCAAAGGCCAAACAGAGAACAGCATTTGTTCTGGATGAAAATGGCGGGAAGGTGGAATCGGTAGCTGAAGTTGCAGCTTCGGCTGCAGCGGCACCAGAACCTCAGGGGCCTGAAGAAATAAGGCGCCCAAAAATGCTATGGCTGAATAAGCCCTACATTACCTTGCTTCGCAAAAAGGGGATTGCCCACCCATATCTTATGGTAAAAGTCAGCAATGCCGAATTGATGGTAAAAAGATAATCCCCCCCCTACTCAAACACCATCTTCAGCTTCTCAATCGGATAATCAGTGATGGTATCCAGAGCAAGGCCGTGTTGGGAAAGGGAGTGAATGAAGGTGGCCATATTGGTCATATCAAGTTCCATATCGTAGCCAGTAGATGTTGTGTCTGCGATCATGATCGATTCAAAATTCTCTTCGCCGGCATCGGCAATTACGGCCAGTTCCATATTTACGAAATTGACCTTGCCCTTGAATATGCGGGATCTCAGGGAACCTGCAGTACTCATGGTAAGTGATTTGGCGAGCAGTGCAGAGTCCACCACAATGAGTTTCTTAACGGTAGTCTTTTCTGTGACCCATTCGCAATGAAAACTGTATGCTTTTTCCAGAATGTTCATCATGTGGTTCTGATACTGGTATTTGAACAGGCCCTTGTCGAACTCATGGAAGTTATCCTTGTTTTGGCGGTAATAAAAGGTCAGGTATTTATTGGCTTTTACAGAATCGCTCCACGACAGGCGGGTAGTGCAAACTGAACCAATGTAACCTACAACGTTCGCCAGTGTACTTACCCCTATTGTCATATTCACACTCACCGATTTAGGCCCTCTCGATGAATTACTGATAGTTGCACCCGGTGTGTCAGATGGCACGATCATGGTCATAAATGAAGCTTTCGACATCATTGTTTCCAGGCTGTTGCCAGCAGGTGGTAGCTTTATGAGTGGGTCAACGGTTTGTCCGGCCAGCAATTTATCCATTACCTCCTTTAGTCTGTCAACATGGCCCGTAAAAATGACCGCACCGGAAGGGGAGAAGACAATGATCTGCGGAATGCTGGCGATATCGAAATAGCGTGATGTGGCTCGGCTGGTATCAACAAGGTGGAGCACACCCGGTATCAAGTCCTTACGGTTAAAGAACGAGTCAGCGGCACCAACGGATTGGTGAGTAATCGCTGCAAAAATGAGGTTGGAACGGTCGTGGTATTTCTTTTCCAGTTTGTTGAGTTTTGGAAATGAGGCAATGCATGGCGCGCACCAGGTAGCCCAGAAATCAAGTACAACATACTTGCCCTTGTAAAAGTCTTTGGCCAGGTCTTTCTTGTTCAGGCATTCATTAAAACGAATGCCTGCAGCCGTTTTTTGGCCGTAGCAAAGGCTGCAACAGGACAAGAGCAGAAGGGCATATATGTATTTGAGGTTCTTCATAATTTATTGTTTAATATGGTGTTGCTGCTCAGAGGTTTGCGCAAAGACGCAAAGGCGCGGTTCCCAGTTTATTCAACTGATTTTCCACACTAAAGGCAAAGCCGCAAAGAAAACCCAGGTAAGTTATTGGAATCGCTGTTTGCATACTGACTCATGACCAAAATACATCAAAACGTGATATTGCGCGCCTCAATTTTTTTTACCAAAACCTTTCGTGGGCAGATTGCTGGTTTTGCCATATACATAATTACCTTTACCACATGTTTTCTGCAGAATCAGTACTTGAAAATGCGCTGGATACCATAAGGCTTGAAGCCGAATCGGTGACCATGCTGATGAAATACATTGATGTTTCTTTTATAGAAGCAGTGCGCACTATCCATGAGTCGAAAGGCCGGGTAGTGGTGAGCGGGATAGGTAAGAGTGCCATTATTGCCCAAAAGATAGTGGCGACGTTTAATTCTACCGGCACACCGTCTATATACATGCACGCAGCCGACGCCATTCATGGCGACCTGGGTATGATTCAACCCGATGACGTGGCAATCGTGATCTCAAAAAGTGGCAACAGTCCGGAGATAAAGGTATTGGTACCGCTCATTAAAAACTTTGGTAACCCCGTGATCGCTATTTGCGGGAATGAGGGGTCACACCTCGCTACCCATGCCGATATTTGCTTGAATACTACGGTTGCCAAGGAAGCTTGTCCGCATAACCTGGCCCCCACTACCAGCACCACTGCACAAATGGTGATGGGCGATGCGTTGGCAGTCAGCCTGCTGCATCTGAAGGGTTTTACAGAAAAGGACTTTGCCCGCTACCACCCCGGTGGGGCATTGGGTAAACGCCTGTACCTGCGTGTGGCTGACATGAGCGACGCGAATGCACAGCCCAAAGTACAGCCCGACAGCAGCTTGCGGGAAGTGATACTCGAAATTTCCGGCAAACGCCTGGGTGCTACTGCAGTCATTGATGAGCAAGGTTCAGTAACCGGTATCATTACCGATGGCGACCTCCGCCGCATGCTGGAAAAGCATGAAAATCCGGGACAGCTAAAGGCATCAGAGATCTGCTCACCCAATGCAAAATCCATTGAAGGCAGCGAACTCGCAACAGAAGCACTCGCCATGATGCGCAGCAACAACATATCTCAACTGGTTGTAACAAAGAACGGCACCTACGCCGGTATGCTGCATATACACGACTTGATGCGGGAAGGGATAATATGATTTGAGTAATTAGAAACCACCATACACCCCATTCACATTATTTAACCTCACCACCAACAATAACAAAACTTTCAAGCCGTTTTTATACCACTAATTATAAAAACTGTATTTTAGCGCATCATGAAATTAGACCTGTCCATAGTTATACCATTGTATAATGAAGAAGAATCACTTCCGGAATTGGTTACGTGGATAGAACGCGTATGTACTGAGCATAGTTATACGCGTGAGATCATAATGATTGATGATGGCAGCACGGATGGTAGCTGGGGCGTAGTGCAGCAACTTTCAAAACAATTTTCTTCGGTAAAAGGCATCAAATTCCAACGCAACTATGGCAAAAGCCCTGCCCTCTACGAGGGGTTCAAGGCTGCCATGGGCGAGGTGGTAATAACCATGGATGCCGATTTGCAGGATAGCCCCGACGAGATTCCGGGATTGTATAACATGATTGTAACCGACGGATTTGACCTGGTGAGCGGCTGGAAAAAAGTGCGTTATGATAATGCAGTTACCAAGAACCTACCTTCAAAACTATATAATGGTGTCAACCGCTACATGACCGGAATTAAGCTGCATGACATGAATTGCGGCCTGAAGTCCTACAAGCGTAAGGTGATCAAGAGCATAGAAGTATATGGCGAAATGCACCGTTTCATTCCCGTTTTGGCCAAATATGCCGGTTTCAGGAAGATAGGTGAAAAGGTGGTGCAGCACAGGGCGCGGAAGTACGGTACGTCAAAGTTTGGCTGGGAAAGGTTCGTGAATGGTTTCCTTGATCTGTTATCTATACAGTTTGTCAGCCGTTTTGGCAAGAAGCCCATGCACCTGTTTGGTGCGCTCGGGTCGTTTACCTTCCTTACGGGTTTCATCTGTACACTTTGGCTGGTGGTAGACAAGATCCGGAGTACGAATGCATCTCTTACCAATAAGCCTGCATTTTATATGGCCCTAACGGCCATGATGATGGGCACCTTCTTCTTCCTTACCGGTTTTGTTGCAGAGCTGGTTGTGCGCAACGCCCCAGACCGTAACCTGTACCTCACCGAAGAGCGGTTGGGCTGGGAGGAGCAGTGAAGTAGTCAATAGCCGCCGAATGATATTCTTTAATCATATTCCTTAATTCCCGCCTGTACCGGCGGGTTTTTCTTTATTGCTGAAAAGTAGCTGTGAAACCCTTCGTACTTCTGCTTTATGACAGCAGTCATAATAATTGCCGTCCAGCCATCGGACCTTTGATTAGCCAACAGGCACCAATTATTGTTCACGCATAATCAGAGCGATGCACACATTTCATATCCCGGTTTTAGGTTTGAGTTATTCTGTCGATACCCCACTTAAGGTGGCACGTTTCGGCATCTCGTCGGTAGTTTCTATAATAGAGGATGACCTCGTTGAGCAAATGAGGGCCTACCATGCCCAACAGAACGATGAGCCCTACATGGCCATTACTGTAAAGGAAGAGGACTACAGGGCCAGACGAATAACAGCCTACCTGAACCTGATGCACAAATTGGTACAAGACCAGGTTGAAGTCCTGAGATCGTTGCCCTTTGGCGAACAAAACGATCTCGATACTTACTTCGAATTGTTACCCTCAGACGACGAACATTCAATTACCTATAAGCGAATGCTGGTGATGCCCCCGGGTGCTGCACGGTTATCGCTGGAACAACAACTCAGAACGGCCATTGTACCCGGTAGCATTGATGTGAACATAATGGCGAAGGTGGATAACCTCAATTATTCAGCGGACGGCAAGCCTTTACCTGTTGAGTATTCCGATGCATTGAGTGCCTTCAGGGGTTATGCACTGAGTGACCTGCACTCTTCTGTTGTACTTTCAGCGGGCTACAACCCGCGCCTGTACAGCTATGTAGAGCAGTTTGCAGATTTTTTCCCCGACGCTGAAGGGAGCTTAAAGAAACGCCTCATACTCAAGGTCAGCGATTACCGTTCTGCACTTATTCAGGGGAAGATAATGGCAAAGAAGGGCATCTGGATATCGGAGTTCAGGATAGAGTCGGGGCTTAATTGCGGTGGGCATGCGTTTGCAACAGACGGGCTGTTACTGGGGCCAATACTGGAAGAATTCAGGGAGAAAAGAGAGGCCCTGGTTGCGGAATTATTTGCCTTGTGTAATACAGCCCAGGTGAGTAAGGGGATCAATCCATTCCCTCAGGTGCCAAAGGTGAGGATAACCGTTCAGGGTGGCATAGGCACCGCAAATGAAGACGAATTTCTGAGAGAGTATTATGAGCTGGACTGTACCGGATGGGGTAGTCCCTTCTTGCTGGTGCCGGAAGCAACTAATGTGGATAGCACAACACTCCATCAACTGGCAACAGCGGAAAAGGAGGATTACTTTCTCAGCAATGCTTCGCCACTGGGTGTACCGTTCAATAACTTCAGGCCAAGTTCATCGGAACAGCAGAGAATGGAGCGTGTGCAGAAAGGCAGGCCCGGTAGTCCGTGTTATAAAAAGTTTCTGGCCACCAATACTGAATTTACAACAACACCCATTTGTACGGGGTCGCGGCAATATCAGGATCTGAAAATTAACCAGTTGAAGGCACAGGACCTGCCACCGGAAGAATACCAGGCCAGCCTGAGCAGAATTGTTGAAAAGGACTGCCTGTGCGAAGGGCTTACTGCAGCGGCATTATTAAAAGACGGTCTACCGCCTTCCCACAATCTTACGGCAGTCACTATTTGCCCCGGCCCCAACCTGGCCTACTTTTCAGGTGTATTTTCACTCCGGGAGATGGTTGATCACATTTATGGCCGAACAAACATCCTGAACGCCCTTCCCCGCCCGAATATGTTTGTTAATGAACTCGCATTGTATGTGGACTACCTGAAGAAGGAAATAGGCAAGTGCACCCAAAATATAACCACCAAGCAAGAGAGTTTTTTCAACACCTTCCGGGCCAACCTCGCGATCGGCATCAATTATTACAAGGCACTGCTGCCAGAGCTAAAGAAGGAATCAGAAAGGTACCTCGCATCCATGCTCGACGAACTTACCAGCTATCAGGCCGCATTGGAAAATCTGCATTTTTCGGAACCGGTTGTACATTGATGGGCGCGGACCGGGCTTCGCCGCGCCTAAGTTTACGGCAACAAAAAAGGCCACCTTCCGGTAGCCTTTCAATCACTCATCTATATACCCAATATACCCACCACTATTTTTGTTTGGTCAATTCTATATTTAAGGTCATGCTCACCTCGTCGCCCACAACTGCGCCACCGGCTTCAGTTACCGCACTCCATTTCAGGTTATAGGCTTTACGGCTTATTTTGCCGGTTGCTTTAAAACCAGCCTTTATGTTGCCATAAGGGTCCTTCATGGTGCCGCCATAGTTTACAGCAAAGGTTACCTTCTTAGTTACGTCCCTAATGGTCAGGTTACCTTCCAGTGTGTAGGCCGAGCCCTTTCCTTTCCTGAACGATGTACTTACGAAAGTCATCTTAGGGAATTTTTCTGCATTGAAGAAATCATCACCCTTCAAGTGGTTGTCGCGCATATCATTGTCGGTATTAATGCTGTTCACATCGGCATCGAACTTGATAGTGGCATTATTGAAATCAGCTGAAGTTGCGTTTACTGTACCGCCGAACATTTTGAAACGGCCCTCTACCTCAGAAACCATAAGGTGCGACACGGTAAACTTCACCGCTGAGTGGCTCACATCAACTGCCCAGCTTGCTGGTGCATTCGTTTCGGTGGTTGCCTTGGTTCCTGCCTTCTGGGCATGTGCTGTGCCGCTCAAAGAAGCGATAAATAACGCGATTAAAACTGCTGTCTTCTTCATAGATTTTTTCTTTTTGTTGTTTGACACCACAAATGTATGTACATACATGTATTTGTGTCAATAGCTTTTATTTATAGAGGTATAGAAATAGGTGTATGTACATGTATTTGTATGAAGCTGCCATTTAGCGACTGAGTTGATCAAACTATGATTTTGAAACTCCTGGGTTGAATATATCCCATTCTATGAAACAATACATTACACCAGAAATTTATTATATTTGGGTGTAGATAATACGAAGATAAAGAGGGTATCCTGGTATGTTTTGTAAAATGTGCTCTAAGCTAAATTTGGACATAAATGAAATCAAAAGTTGTTTTAGTTCTTAGTTTTATCACTACATTTTACTGCGATGCACAGCAGATGTGTACTCAATTCAATTTTAAATTAACTTACTATTCCAGAGAAGGGAAAAACAAAAATCTTGATGGTGTGGAAATACACAAAATGGAGCTTATTAGTGGCATTGGAGCTTCGTTTACTTTATTCAATTGTGGCCAAAAGAGTCTTTCGGTTCAAAAATACCCTTCAATTGGTGTTGATGGCTTTTACTCATTTAGTCTCAGATTGAAAAAGAAAGACGGAGAAGTATATAATAAGTTTTGCGACTTCCCAATTGATCGCGGAGATGAAATTGAACAACCAAATATTGACATCAGAATACCTCCTGAAAAAAGTGGGAAAACTGCATTAATGTTGATGAATGATTTAGAAAAATTGCCGTTGGGTGAATATGAAGTTTCTGCCGTTTTCAGTTACAACTTAACGAAAGATCCCTTTAAAGGGAAAAGTATAGATTCTCTTCAGCAGGCAAAATTTCTGCAATTTCTTACCAGTCCCGCCGATGGCTATTATTTGCAATACGCTACCAACAAAGTGCATTTTAAGGTTATAGATTAGCACATGACTTTCCACCTGTTTATTATGAAAACAAACTTTCTTACGGTATTATTGTTCTTTATGTTCTGGCACATCGGTTGGGGTCAGGAGAAATGCCTTCATTTTGAACTGATATTGACTTCCGGCATAGGTGCAACCAGAGTCGATAACAGAAGTTTGGGGCAGGGTGACATTCAGGGACTCCATTGCCGTCTGGTTTTTGAAAACTGCGGTACAAGCCCCATATATTTCCCAGATAGCTTAAAAATAGGGGCAGATGATGACGATAACGATGTGTACTTCAAAATAGTTAAAGAAAATGAGTTCTCCGATTTCTGCTACTCTGTATCAGAGGATCGCGCTAAAATAGCAGCTTCTATCTCCAAAACGATTTTGCCCCCTCAAAAAACAGCTTCGACAAAAGAGATTTGGGGAAGTTATTTTGCAAACCTGCCTCCAGGCAGCTACAAGATCTCCGCAATTTTTCGTTCTAAAATTGATGACTTGTTCACCCATTTGTCAGAAAACAAAAACAAGCAGTTGCTAAAGAAGGTTGCTAAATTCAATCATTCCGATAAATCAGGGTATTTCATGCAATACTCCTCTAACACGATTCATCTCACGGTATTCCCAGAGACGTTTTACATTCTAAAAAAAGATTAAAATCATTAATTCAACGTTACCCAAGTTGTTTATAGGCCTCCAACTCATCGTTAAGCTCCAATGCCCATCCGAAAGCAACCCAACCCACCATATCTAAGATACAAGTTGAATCTTTATTATATTTGTTGAGAAAACTACAGGAACCAGGTTTTTAGATAGCAGGACTACTCCATGAAGATATTTAACCCGAATTCGATACTCTGCCTTTTCTTTTTAATTTTTCCTGCACTTGGAGTTTTCTACAACGTAGAGAAAGTTATTGTCCAGAGAAAGGGAACCATTATAAGGGCAGAAATAGTAAGAATGTTTGAGGGAGGATCCAAAACCAGTCCGTCCTGTCGTTTTACTGACAAAGGCGAACTTTTTAGCGATAATGTCACCAATAATTTTCTCGAAACGCATGAAGTGGGCGATACCATTGAGTTTCTTCACTACGATGATATCCCTGGTACCTTCGTCCGGCCCAACCGGTCACCCACCTATTTTTACTGGGATATT